>NZ_SMJY01000124.1:0-18712 GCF_004348355.1 Micromonospora sp. KC721
CTGGGGGACCTGTTGGTGGGGGCGGGGGTCGCGCTGGTCGTGGACGTGCGGCGGTACCCGGGCAGCCGGACCAACCCCGACGTACGCCGCGAGGCACTGCAGCGCTGGCTGCCCCAGCGGGGCGTCGACTACCGCTGGGAGCCCCGCCTCGGCGGTCGCCGGCACGTCCGCACCGGGCAGCCCGAGCCGGACACCTGGTGGACCGTCGCGGCGTTCCGGGCGTACGCCGCCCACACCCGGACGGCGGAGTTCGACGCCGCGTTGGACGGCGTGCTCGCCGAGGCGGCGCGGCGGACCACCGCGGTGATGTGCAGCGAGAGCGTGTGGTGGCGCTGCCACCGGCGGCTGATCGCCGACGTCGCCGTGCTCGCCCGCGGGGTCGAGGTACGGCACCTCATGCCGGACGGCCGGCTCAGCCCGCACCGCCCCGCCGACGGTGCCCGGCGCCTGTCCGACGGGCACCTGATGTGGGACGGCGCCTGTCCGACGGGCACCTGATGCGGGACGGCGAGCCGAGCCCGCCCGGGCCCCGCCCGGCGACCCACCGGTCGCCGGGGGCACGGATGCGCCTGCCACCGGACGCGGAGTGAACCCGCGCGCCCGCGGAACCGGCTCAGCCCCGAATCTCGCCGTGTTCGACGCAGACCGCCGACCAGCCGGTGGGAACCACCTGCACCTTCATTCGGCGGCGGCAGTGCGCGCAGTAGCGCGGCGGCTCCAGGACGCGGGCCGCCGCGCACGCGGCGTGTGCTCCGGTCGCCGCCTCCGCCCCGCACCGGTCGCACCAGCGCGGCGCGCCGGCGCCAACCCGGTCGGCCAACTCGACAGGCTCGGTCACGCCCCTCACCTCACAGCGTTGCCGACAGCGCCTTGACCGGCATCTTCAGCTCGTCGAGCAACTTCAGGTCGTCGGTCGCCGGCCGCCCCAGCGTGGTCAGGTAGTTGCCGACGATGACGGCGTTGATGCCGCCCAGCAGACCGTCGCGGGTGCCCAGGTCGCCGAGGGTGATCTCCCGGCCGCCCGCGTACCGCAGGATGGTGCGGGGCATGGCCAGCCGGAACGCGGCGATGGCGCGCAGCGCGTCCTTGCCCTCCACCACCGGGCGGTCACCGAGCGGCGTGCCCGGACGCGGGTTGAGGAAGTTCAACGGCACCTCGTGCGGGTCCAGTTCGGCCAGCTGCGCGGCGAACTCGGCGCGCTGCTCCACCGTCTCGCCCAGCCCGAGGATGCCGCCGCAGCAGACCTCCATGCCGGACTCGCGGACCATCCGCAGCGTCTCCCAGCGCTCCTCCCAGGAGTGCGTGGTGACCACGTTCGGGAAATAGGAGCGGCAGGTCTCCAGGTTGTGGTTGTAGCGGTGCACACCCATCTCGACCAGCTCGTCCACCTGCTCCTGGGTGAGCATCCCGAGCGACGCGGCGACCTGGATGTCGACCTCCGCCTTGATGGCGGCGACCCCCTCGCGCATCTGCTTCATGAGCCGGGCGTCCGGGCCCCGCACGGCGGCCACGATGCAGAACTCGGTCGCCCCCGTCTTCGCGGTCTGCTTCGCCGCCTCGACCAGCGAGGGAATGTCCAGCCAGACCGACCGAACGGGGGAGGTGAACAGCCCCGACTGCGAGCAGAAGTGGCAGTCCTCCGGGCAGCCGCCGGTCTTCAACGACACGATGCCCTCGACCTCGACCTCCGGGCCGCACCAGCGCATCCGCACCTCGTGCGCGAGCTGGAGGGCGGCGGGAAGGTGCTCGTCGGGCAGGGTGAGCACGGCGAGGACACCGGCCTCGTCGAGGCCGACGCCGCTGCCCAGCACCTGGGCACGGGCCTGGTCGAGGATCTCTGGCATGGCTCGTAGCCTACAAGGCCGCCACCGGCCGGAGAAGCGGCCGAACCGGTGCGGCGATCCCGCCCGACCGGGGTCCACCGCCGCGCGGAGGTGACCGGGAGAGCCGGCACGGTGCGGCGGCCCACGCCACGCCGGCCGCGGCGGCGGCGGGTGGTAACTTCGCCCGGCGGGCGCGCCGCCGGATGCCCGACGCGCCCCGACGGAAGCTGTACGTGGAGGAGGCGGAGACGGTGGCGGACTGGTTGGCGGCCCTCGACCGCCGCGCCGACCTGCGCGCCAGGGCCGGGCTGACCCGCGTGCTGCGGCCCCGCGCCGCCGGCGACGCGGTGATCGACCTGGCCGGCAACGACTACCTCGGCCTGGCCGCCCACCCCGAGGTCACCGCCGCCGCCACCGAGGCGCTGTCGGCGTACGGGCTGGGCGCCACCGGGTCGCGGCTGGTCCGCGGCTCCACCGACGCCCACCACGCCCTGGAGGACGCTCTCGCCGGCTGGCTCGGCACCGACCGGGCGCTGGTCTTCTCCTCCGGCTACCTGGCCAACCTCGCGGCCGTCCGGGGCCTGGCGCAGCCGCGTACGCTGCTGGTCTCCGACGCCCACAACCACGCCTCGCTGATCGACGGCTGCCGGATCTCCGGCGCCGAGACCGTGGTCACCGCGCACGCCGACGTCGACGCGGTGGCCGCCGCTCTCGCTGCCGCGCCCGGCCGTCCCGCCGTGGTGGTGACCGAGTCGGTCTTCTCCGTCGACGGCGACCTCGCCCCGCTCGCCGCGCTGCACGCCGTCGCCCGCCGGCACGGCGCGCTGCTGCTGGTCGACGACGCGCACGGGCTCGGGGTCACCGGGCCGGGCGGCGCGGGCGCGGTCGCCGCGGCCGGTCTCGCCGGCGCACCCGACGTGGTGGTCACCGCCACTCTCTCCAAGGCGCTCGGCGGCGCGGGTGGGGTGGTCGCCGGGCCGGCCGAGTTCGTCCGGCACCTGGTGGAGACCGGCCGGACGTTCATCTTCGACACCGCGCTGCCCCCGGCGGTCGCGGCTGGCGTGCACGCCGCGCTGGCGCTGGCCCGGGCCGGCGACGACCTGCGCGCGGAGCTGGCCGACCGGGCCGCGCTCGCGGCCCGCCGGCTGGCCGCCGCCGGACTGACCGTCTCCGTCCCCGACGCGGCCGTGGTGTCGTTGACCGCCCCCAGTCCGCAGGCGGCCACCAGGTGGGCGGCCGACTGCCGCGACCGGGGCGTCGCCGTCGGCTGCTTCCGTCCGCCGTCCACCCCGGACAGCCGCTCACGGCTGCGGCTCACCCTCTCCGCCGCCGTGTCCCGGGCCGACTTCACGCGGGCCCTGGACGTCATCGTGGCGTGCGCGCCGAAGGCGTCGGAGGTGCGGCCGTGACCGCACCGTGGCAGGGCGTGGTGCTGGTCACCGGCACCGACACCGGGGTCGGCAAGACCATCGTGACGGCCGCGATCACGGCCGCCGCGCAGGCCGCCGGCATGCGGGTCGCGGTGGTCAAGCCCGGCCAGACGGGTACGGCCACCGGGGAGCCCGGTGACGTGGACGTGGTGACCCGGCTGGCCGCCCCGCTGACCGGGCGGACCCTGGCCAGCTACCCGGACCCGCTGGCTCCGCTCGCCGCGGCCCGGGTCGCGGAGTTGGAGCCGCTGGAGCTGTACACCGCCGTCGACGAGGTCCGTGAGGAGGCCGACAAGCACGACCTGGTGCTGGTCGAGGGGGCCGGCGGGCTGCTCGTGCCGATGGGGCTGCGTCCGTCCGGTGAGCCGTGGACCGTCGCCGACCTGGCCGTCTCGCTGGGCGCCCCGGCCGTGGTGGTGACCCGTGCCGGTCTCGGCACCCTCAACCACACCGCGCTCACCCTGGAGGCGCTGCAGCGGCGGGCCATCCCCGCCGGACTGGTGATCGGCGCCTGGCCGGCCGAACCGGAACTGGTGCACTGGGCGAACCTGACCGAGCTGGTGCCGAACCTGCTCGGCGCCCTGCCCACCGGCGCGGGGGCGATGGACCCGGGGGTGTTCCGGCGCTCCGCCCCGGGCTGGCTGACCCCGACGCTGTACGGCGTGCTCGACGACTGGCGGGCCTGGGCCGAGGACGCCGGCTGACCAGCTGAGCCGACCGGCGCGCCGGCGTCAGCCGCGGCGGACGACGAACGCGTCCGGCATCCGGAAGGTGAGATTGTCCGGGCACCAGGGCGGACGGACCACCGTCACCCCGTCGAGCAGCGGCGCCGCCTCGGCCACCACCACCGCCGCCTCCATCCGGGCCAGCTGTGCGCCGACGCAGCGGTGCGCGCCCGCGCCGAAGGCCAGGTGCCGCCGTGACCCGCGCTGTCCGGGGGCGAACCGGGTCGGCGCGGCCACCACCTCGGGGTCCCGTCCGGCGCGGGCCAGCCAGAGCACGACACTGGTGCCCGCCGCGACCGGCGTCCCGCCCAGCGTGGCGTCCACCGCGGCCACCCGCCGCCAGGTCACGATCGGCGGTTCCAGCCGCAGCCCCTCCTCCACCACGTCCGCCACCGCCGCGGTGCCGTCGCGCAGCCCGGCGCGGACCGCCGGCTCGGCGGTGAGCCGGTGCAGCAGCAGGGTGAGGAACTGCGAGGTGGTCTCCTGGCCGGCCACCAGCAGGAAGAACAGGGCGCCGACCACCACGTCGGGGGAGTGCCCGGCGGCGCGCAGCGCGGCGGCCAGGCCGCCCCCGGTGGCGGCGAAGTCCCGCAGCACGGTGTGGAAGCGGCCCACCTCGGCGGCGAGGGCGAGCTGCCGGTCGGCGTCCAGCGGGGCCCAGAACAGCTCCAGCGCGGCCCGGGCGAAGTTCTTCACCGCGTCGACCGGCGCGTCGGGCAGCTCGACGAGCCGGGCCAGCACCAGCAGCGGCAGGTCGGCGGCGAGCCCGGCGTACAGGTCGACCGGCTCTCCGGCGTCGAGGGCGGTGGCGAGGCGGTCCACCCGCCGCCGGACCAGCGCGGTCAGCCACGGCTGCTGCGCGGCGACCCGGGCCGGGTGCAGCGCCTCGGCCACCAGCGCCCGGATGCCCGGGTGGCTGGCCGAGGAGTTGTTGGCCAGGGTCGGTGGCAGCCGGAACCGGTGCCCGGCGAGCACCCGCAGCGCGGCCACCGGCACCGGGGTCACCGCGTCCAGGGCGTTGTCCGGCCGCCAGGTCACCGGGTCGGCGAGCACCTGCCGGACCAGCGCGTGCCGGGTGACCACCAGGTGGTCGACCCCGATGTGGTCGGCGACGACGGCCACGTCCGGCCACCGCCCGTCGACGGACTCCCCCCAGCCCCGGAACAGCACGCCGTCACGCTATCGGGTGGCCCCCGGCGGGGCCGGATCCAGCTCCCAGACGGTGGTGCGCTTCACCCGTACGCTTTCCAGCGCCTCCGGCACCGGCACGTCGTACGCGGCCAACTCGCGGAACCGTTCCCGGGGCAGGAACGCCCGCCCCGGGTCGCCGACCAGCACCCGGGCCCCACCGGTCCGGGCGGCCCGGAGCAGGAAACGCAGCATCCGCCTGGCCATCGCCTCGCTGTAGAAGACGTCCCCGGCGAGCACCACCTCGGCGTCCCCGGCGTCGGAGTCGAGGATGTCGCCCAGCTCCGCGTTGACGCGTACCCCGTTGGCCTCGGCGTTGAGCGCGACGGCGGCCACCGCCCGCTCGTCGATCTCCACGGCGCGCACGGACCGGGCGCCGGCCCGCGCGGCGGCGATGGCCACCAGGCCGGAGCCGGCGGCCAGGTCGAGCACCCGGCGGCCGGCGACCAGCTCCGGGTGGTCGGTGACGTGGCGGGCCAGCCCCTGCCCCCCGGCCCAGGCGAAGGCCCAGAACGGGGGCGGCTGGGCGCTGCGGAACTGTCCCTCGGTGAGTTCCCAGAGCCCGATCGGTTCGTCGGCCTGGTACAGCCGGACCTCGGGGACGAAGACCACCGGGGCGAGGCGGGCGTGCAGCCGGACGAAGGCCGCGGAGAGTTCGGACACCGGGTGATTGTCCTCCCACCGCCTTTCCGGCGTGTCGCGGGTCGGTCGTGACCGGTTCACCACTGTCGGTGATAGTCGTCCCCGTACTTCACGCTCCGTGCGAACACGCCCGTCTACCGGCTTCCCCCGACCCCTCATAGCGTGGCGGTTGGACGGGACCGACGTGAGGAGGGTGACGGTGGCGAGGGTGTGGCGCAACGCGATGCGGGTCGGGGTGGTGCTGGCCTGTCTGTCTGGGACAGTGCTGGCCGCTCCCCAGCCGTCATCCGCGGCGGCCGGGTTCGCCACCGTGATGAGCGGCCTGCCGGACGAGTTCGTCGCCGACGGCGAGGTACGCACGCTCTCCGCCGTGGTGTCCCGCAACGACGGCGGCGGCTGCCTGAAGGTCCGCTGGTCGATGGTGCTCACCGTGGACGGGCTGCGGCTCAACCAGGTGAAGATGGACCGGGTGGAGGAAGACGGCGCCTTCCCGCTGGACATTCGCACCGAGGGGTCGGTGGCCCGGCTGACCGACCGGCAACTCGACCCGGGCACCCTCTGCGCCAACCAGACGGTCACCGCCCGCTACCGGGTCGCCTTCGACGAGTCGGTCAGCGAGGGTCGGATCACCCTGGCCGCCGAGGCGTACGACCCGGGCCTGCGCCTGCTCGCCCGGCAGAGCGCAACCCGTACCGTGATCGGCCCCGGCTTCGGCGCGACGCCCACCGTCGCGCCCACCCCGACCGAGTCGGCGGTCGAGCCGACCGAGTCGGCGGTGGTCGACGAGCCGGCCGAGTCGGTCAGCGAACCGGCGGCGGCCCAGGTGCCACCGGCCGCGGGTCGGCCGACGTCCGGGACCCCGGCCGGCGGCTTCGGTGTGGTGCAGGCGGCATTCCTGCTCGGTGGACTGCTGCTCTTCCTCGGCGTCGGGCTGCTGCTGCGGCTGCGGCAGCTGACCCGCTCGGCCACCGCCGAGGACGCTGACAGCAGGCCGTTCGAACGGCCCCGCCGCTGGGCTCCGGCGCGGCGCTGAACGGGGGCCGCCGGGGCCGGGTGGTTCACCCGGCCCCGGCGGGCTGTCATCCGGAGAACACCTGGAACTCGGCGACCCGCACCTGGTCGCGGGCCGGGCTGGCGGTCGCGCAGTCGGTGCGCGCCGCCGGGTCGTCATCCTGCTCGCCGGCGTACGCCGGGCCGCCGGTGCACTGGCTGCTCAGGATCTCCAGCCGTACGTGCGTGGCGACGGTGGTCGGCACCCGGAACGAACGCAGGTTGACGTCTCGGGTGTACGCCCGGTAGCTGCCTCCCGGGAAGGCGTCGGCGGCGCTGGTGTAGATCCGCGTCCAGCGGCCGGGGTCGGCGCAGTCGGTGGTCCTGGCGTTGCAGGCCCAGACCGCGAAGGAGCGCACCGCGCTCAGCGCGTTCTGTCCGCCCGCGTCGGCGTCGCCGTTGATCGCCGGGCGGAGCATGCCGCTGACGTTGACCCGGCCGACCGGGTGCGGGGCACCCCCGGGCAGCGCCACCGTCACCTGCCGGCCGGCGACCCCGTTCAGCGAGGCCCAGTTGGTGGCCTCGGTGTCGTCACCGATCCGGTCCAGGTTCACCCCGTCACCGGTGATCACCGCCCCGGAAGCCGTGGCCGCCAGGTTGCGGCTCAACCGCAGGTCGACGTAGCCCTGGCGGCCCGCCTCGGCGACCGCGCTGAGCCGCTGGTGCCCGAAGCCGGGCGCCACCGCGAGCAACTGGTACGTGCCGGGCACCGCCTCGAAGGTGTCCGGCAGTCCGGTGGCCGGGTCGGTGTCCGCGATCGGGGTGGCCCGGGCCTCGTAGTCGCCGACGTAGAGCCGGATCGGCGCGTCGGCGCTCTCGCCCCTGGCCCGCAGGGTCAGGGTGGCGTTGCCGCCCGTCGGGCTGGCGAAGCTCGGCGTCGGGTCGGTGTCGCCCGCGCCGTTGGTGGCGGCGTCCCGGCCCATCCCGGAGCGGGCGAACTCCGTCCAGATCAGCTCCTGGTTGGCCCCACCGAAGCGCAGCCGGTCCGCGGTGAGCAGGTTGTCCCGCATGTCGAGCATGCTGACCTGGCTGGCGGCCTGGAGCAGGAACGAGTCGAAGACCAACTGCACCCAGCGCCGGTTGCCGGGGCAGCGGTCGGCGGCCACCGTGCCCCGCGCGCAGTCGAGCTGACGCTGCGGGGTGCCCAGGCCGTACCTCTTCACCAGCGCGGAGCGGATCCGGAAGTTGGTGGCGCTCCAGATTTCCCCGTCGGCGTGCACGCCCGGACCGGCGGTGTTGTAGCCGATGTCGGAGTAGTTGAGCGGGCTGCGGCTGAAGTCGTGGTTGCGGATGCCGCTGACCAGGTTGCCGGTGACGTATCCGCCGGTGATCCACGGCGTCTCGCCGGGGGCGCGCAGGCCGTGCTCGTACAGGTACTCGGCGGCGAGCAGGTCGCTCCACGATTCGCCCATCGCCCCGCCCTGGTGCCCGCCGATGCCGCTGTCCGGCCCGGCGATCATCCGGTTGGTGATGGCGTGGGTGTACTCGTGCCCGATCACCGTCATGTCGTAGTCCCCGTCCACGCACGGCGGGTACGGGCCGCCGGCCTGCGGCTGCCACAGGTACATGTTGGTGGTCGGCGGCAGGCCGTCGCGCGGCGTGCCCTGGTTGGCGTTGTTCCGGTTGCCCGAGAGCGCCCCCTGCTGGGCGCGGCCCTGTTCGGCGTCGCCGCCGAGGCCGGCTCCGCTGAGGTTGACCGCCTGCAGGTTCCAGGTGGCCTCGGTGAAGCCGAGGTGCCAGGCCCAGTCGTGCATCCGGTTGTGCATGGCGAAGAGGTTGGCGATGGCCGCGTCGGCGTCGTTGCGCGGGGCGGAGGCGAAGACGGCCGGGTTGCAGCGGGCCTCGCGCCACTGGTCGGTGAACGGGTACTCGTAGCGTCGCTGCGGGCTGGCCGTGGCCGGCACCATCGGGTTGCCCGCGCCCCAGGAGACCACCGTGTTGGCCGAGTTGCCGCGGGAGGTGCCGGTCGGTGCCCCGGTGGCCAGGTCGACGTCCCACGGTTTTCCGCTGGCCGGGTCGGTGAAGGCGGCGGCGCAGTCCGGTGCCGGCGTGGCGCACCAGCGCACCCGCCGGTCGGGCCCGCCCGCCGTGTCGCCGGGCGGGGCGGCCGGGTAGACCGCCCAGCTCGGGTTCTCCGAGTCGTAGTCGACCAGGTCCTCGCGGACGAGCACCTGGCCGGTGATCCCGTCGACGTAGGTGGTGTACGCCGCGGGCAGGTTCGTGCTCGCGCCGATCAGGGTCACCTCGTACGCGGCGCGGTTGCCGTCGCGGGGGGTGGGCACGGCGACCGGACGGACGCTGTGCCGGGCCACCGCGCCGGCGTGCAGGCCGGCGTCGGCGAGCGCGGCGGCGTACGCCTGCTCGCCGGTGAGAGTGGCCGGCGCCGGCGCGGAGGCGTCCCGGGCCAGCGAGGAACTGACCGAGATCACCGAGCCGTCAACGACCGCGACGGTGACCAGGCCGTCGTGGCCGGCGGGCAGGTCGCCGAAGCGCTGGCGGAGGGTGACCACCGCTCCTGTGCCGACAGGGTGGACCAGCACCCGGTCCATCGCGGCGACGGCGTCGGCGTCCAGGCCGAACAGGTCTCGGTGCTCGGTGAGGTAGCGCCGGGCGGCGGCCTCCGGGTCGGCGGGCAGGCCGGTGGCGAGGGGGTTCCGGGCCGGTCCGAGCGCGTGCGGGGTGCCCAGGCGGTTCCACCGCACGTCGGGGTCGAGCCGCCGGGCGAGTCCGCGCTGCCGGGCGTCGGGCGCGGCGGTGCCGACGCGGTTGTCGACGTCGGCGGCCGGGTGGCTGTCGTCGGCGAACGAGCCGGAGGGGCCGGGTGCCGGGGCCGGCGCGTCGCCCGGTGCCGCCGTGGCGGTGCCGCCACTGGAGAGCAGGGCGGCGACCAGACCAACGGTCGCCAGTACGGGGACGAGCCGGCGTCGGGGCCGGCTCGTCGGGGGTGTCCACTCCGGTATGGGCACGTGACCTCCTCGTGGGAGCGGGGCCGGCGCGGCGCCGGCCCGGGGCATGCGCGGTTACGCATGCGCATCTGTGGATACCAGGCCGATCGGGTGGGGGCAAGGTCAACAACGACGTTCGGTGCTGTCGCCCTCACCGGCCGGTCGGGGGTGGCTCCGACGGCCCGCCTGGGCGAACGCTGCGGCGGCCCACGCCCCGATCGTGCTGCCGGGTCAGTCGAGTTGAGCCGGGTCGAGGCCCAGCTCGCGGGCGGCGACCAGCCGGATCCACTCGCTGACCTGGCGGCGGGAGATCACCCGGTCGTGCACGGCCAACTGCACCGCCAGGCCGTCCATCACCGCGTTGATTCGCCAGGCCGCGCCGGCCGGGTCGGCGCACTCGAAGGTGCCGTCGGCCACCCCGGCGGCGATGATCGCGGCGAGGTCCTGCCGCCAGCGCAGGTCGAGCCGGCGGCAGACCTTCTCCAACTCCGGGGTGCGCAGCGACTCCGCCCAGCCGTCGATCCACATGGACCACGAGGTCGAGCGGCCGGCGGGGGTGTAGAGGCGCAGGATCCGGCGTAGCTTGGCCAGCGGCGTGGCAGAGGAGCGGACCACCGCGTCCAGCCGGGCCAGATCCTGCTCCACCGCGTACGCGAAGGCCTGCGCGAGCAGGCGTTCCTTGGTGGCGAAGTGGTAGAAGACCAGGGCCTGGCTGACCCCGGCGGCCTGCGCCACGTCGGCCGTCCGGGTGTTGGCGAGTCCGCGCTCGACGATCACGTCACAGGCCGTGCGCAGCAGGGAATCCAGGCGGACATCGGCAGCACGTCTCGTCACGCCGGTCACGGTAACCCATCGGGGTGACCACAACGGGTCACCGCCGTCGGTCAGTCGCGTTGCTGTCAGTCGGAAGCCGGACAGCGGTCGTCGGCTGGGTCGACCGGTCCCGGCTCGGTCGGTCGCGTCGCCTGGCGTGGTTGGTGACGCCCGGCATGGGCCTGGCGTCACTGTTTTGCCCCCACCCTGCCACCCAGGCTCCTAGGAAGCTTAGGGTGGGCGCGGCGGGACGCGCCGGAATGCCGCCCCGATTTGGCAACTGTTCGACGCCTCGGCTAAAGTTTCCATCCGTCACCGGGGAACGCCGGAGGCACGCGGACGTAGCGCAGCTGGTAGCGCATCACCTTGCCAAGGTGAGGGTCGCGGGTTCGAATCCCGTCGTCCGCTCGGAGATGCCGCCACGCATGACGGGGGCAACCTCGGTGGGGTGGCCGAGAGGCGAGGCAACGGCCTGCAAAGCCGTGTACGCGGGTTCAAATCCCGTCCCCACCTCGGTACGAGAGCACGGGCGATTGGCGCAGTGGGAGCGCGCTTCCTTGACACGGAAGAGGTCACTGGTTCAAACCCAGTATCGCCCACCAGTGACGAAGGGTCGGTCCGCAGAGGGCCGGCCCTTCGTCGTCTCGGAGGTCGGAAGCCGGGGCGCAGCTTTGTCGGCCGCGGCCCGGGTCGGTCACAGCGGCGGCGCGACGTCCCGACGCTCCTCGACCCGCCGGTACTCCACCGGCTGGTCGGTGGTGACCACCGTGCGACGGCGGCCCCAGACCAGCGTGGTCATGATCAGGCCGAGTGCGCCGGCCGCCATCAGGATCCAGCCCACGACGTCGAGGTTCACGCCACCGACGCTGGCGTTCAGGGCGAAGGTCAGGATCGCGCCGACCGCTAGCAGGAAGATGCTCGTTCCGATACCCACGACAGCCTCCTTCAGGGGGTGTGGTGTGCTGTCGGGGAGAGTCAGTACCCCCTCGTCCACCAGCGCAATCACCAACGGGCCGGGGGCGGTGCAAAGGCGATCTTGGCATCGGGTAGAGTTCACGGCGTCCCCGGGGAACGCCGGGGCAGGCGGACGTAGCGCAGCTGGTAGCGCATCACCTTGCCAAGGTGAGGGTCGCGGGTTCGAATCCCGTCGTCCGCTCTCGACCACGGGCGATTGGCGCAGTGGGAGCGCGCTTCCTTGACACGGAAGAGGTCACTGGTTCAAACCCAGTATCGCCCACCACGCATCCGCGCAGCTCGACGGCTCGTTACCGGAATTCCGGTGACGAGCCGTTCGTGTGTGTCCCGTCACGTCAATTAAGGCGCGCGATCGTCTGCTCCGGTCGGGCGGCGGGCTCCGTGCTGGATGATGCCGAATCGTCCGCGGAAGAGTGCGGGGCGGCGACGGACGCGGTCACCTCGATGCCCTGCCGGAGGGTCGCCGCCACCAGGCAGCCCCGGTCGGCCACCTCGACCAGGTGTTCGAGGTCGGCCGACGGGCACGAGTCGCAGGTCACCTCGATGCGGATCGCGCCGAACCGGCGAGGATTCGGCGCGAACACGCCAGTGACCCGGCAGCTTGCACCCTCGATCGGGATCGACCGGGCCTGCGCGGCGGCGTAGAGGGTGCTCATGAAACAGCCACCGACCGAGGCGAGGAGCGTCTCGCCGCCCATCGGGCCCGCGTCCGATCCGCCGTGCGGGGACGGACGGTCCATCACGATGGTGTGATCACGGATGCTCGCGACGGATCCCGTCTGTCCGCGCTGAGCCAGCGCTACAGTCATTTCGTCCATGTTCGCCATCTCTCTTCGGATGATCTTCGCCGTTGATACCCGGGGCGACTCACTGCGCGAATCCGCTTATCTTGCCGTCCCCCGGGACGTTCCGGCAAGCGCGCCATTCGGTCGGTAAGCGGCCCTCGTCAAGCGCCGTTGACCACTGACCTCCGCATTGCGGAAGTAGAGCGCTCGTGTGACTGCCGTCAATACTGGTGACGCCCTAGGATGACCCCCTGCGTCGATCCGTGAAAACGCATTACGGAAAACGCGCGTCGAGCAGTGCACCGCACCCGCGTGAACAAGACGGAGGCAGGTATGCGTCGTCCCCGAGTCCTCATCGTCGGCGCCGGACTGGCCGGCACGGCAACGGCGATCCGGCTCCTCCGGTTCGCGCGCAAACCCCTCGAAATAGTCTTACTCGAGCGCCGCCACGACTACCGGTACGCCGGCGTGGCCTACCACCGCGACGGCAACCCCTGGGACCACGTGTTCAACATCCAGGCCGGCCGCATGTCGGCGTTTCGCGAGGACGTCAACGACTTCGTACGCTGGGCCAATCACGAGGCCGATCGCTGTGGCTGGCCCGCCCCGTGGGCAGATTTCACGTTCGTCGAACACGGGCCGGCTCCACGCCGGATCTACCACGACTACCTGACCGATCGCATCACCGAGGCGCGTCTGGAGGCATGCCCCGACGTTGAGCTCGTCGAGGCCGAGGGCGAGGCGGTGGACCTCGACGTGCGCGCGCACCACGTCGTGGCGACGATTCGGCAACTGTCCGGCGACGGTACGGCGCACACGCGGACGCTGACGGCCGACCACGTCATCCTGGCTACCGGCATGGAGCTCAAGCAGCCGGCCTTCGCCACCGACGTGCTCGGGCACGAGGCATTCATCCGGCACCCGTACTCGACCGACGGCGTACGGAGGCTTCTGGCGGCACCAGCGGACGCGGACGTCGTGATCGTCGGAACGGTGCTCAGCGCGTACGACTCGGCGGCTCTGCTGCTGCGCCAGGGCCACACCGGCGCCATTCACCTGGTCTCCGCGTCGGGGGCCAGGCCCCGTGCCTACCCCGAGACTCACCAGCATGAGGTGGTCCAGCTCCCCGCCCCCGCCGTGCTGTTCGAACCGTACCGGAACCGGGCGGAGTTCCTGGCGCGCGTCCGGACCGGTTGGGAGGCTGCCTGCGCCACGGTCATCCGGGACCACCCCGGCATGGACCGGCGGATCGTCACGGAGCGAGTGGCCAAGGCGTGGGAGCCGTACCTCCCGCTGGCCATCGAGCAGATCCCGACGGACGAGCTGCGACGGCTGCTCGACGAGTTCAGCACCCAGATCGCCTCGCTGCGGGTCGGCGCGGTGCAGTACACGACGTCGATCGTCGAGCGCGCCATGTCCTGCGAACACGGCTCGGTCGAGGTCGTCGTCGGCAAGATCGAGCGGGTCAGGCCGGCGGAATCGGGGCGGCTCGACGTCTTCGTGGCGACGCAGGCGGCCACCCGCGTCATCCCGGCCGACCTTGTCGTGTGCAACTTCGGCCGGGAGACCGACTACACCCACGTCGACTCGCCACTGTGGGCGAGTCTCGTCGCCAATCAGCTCGTCGCCCCGCACCAGCGCACCGGACGCGGCATCGAAGTCGACGACCGGGGCACGGCGCTTCGGCCCGACGGCGAGCCGGTCGAGATGCTCTCGGCCATCGGGGTGATGCGCGAGGGTGACGAAATCGTGCGCAACGGCCGCACCGGCGCCTTCGCGTTCAATCTCGCCGCGATCAAGAACCATTCCATCGTGGTCGCCGCGCACGTGATCGAACGGCTCGAACTGCACTGCGACGGCTCGGCACGCCACGCCGCCGCGGAACACCGCCGCGCGTCCAGCGCCGACGAGACCATCCGCGCTGCGTTCGAACAGGCCGTGTCCCTGGAAGTACGGCGGCTCGCCGCGCGGTCCCGGGCCGAGCGCGAACGCCTCGACGCGCGACTGAGGACCCACCTGCGCTCGTCCGATCACCGCCTCGACGCCGTCCCCGTCGCCGGACGCTGCCAGCTGATGCGCGCCGCGGTCAACCAGGCGGCGGTCGAACGGCTCACGGACGTCTCGGTGACACCGCGCCAGTTGCGCCGGCAACTGGGCATCACGAACGATGAGGATGCGGAGGGCTCGTGACCGAACGACAGATCAGGGGCGTGCTGCTCATTCGCGGAACCGAACCGGTGGTGGGCGGGCCGTGCAACCGCACCGGACGGCCGGTGAAGGGCTCGGTTCTCGTCGCCCCCGCACTCCATCCGAGGCTGTACGGCGCGCTCATGAGCGCCCGCGCGGTCGTGTGTAGTTCCGGTGGGCGGACCGGGCACATGCAGTCCATCTGCCGTGCCAAGGGCATCCCCGTCCTGCGGGTCGACCCGACCGACCTTGACAAGATCGTCGGCGAGGTGACGCTCGACCTGGAACGTGGGTCGGTCCTGGTCGGTGTCGCCGGCGACGCCGGGACCGCGCCCACGGGTTCCACCGCGCCACCGGCGGACCGTCTCGGCTCGGCCTGCGCGGTGATCGCCGACCTCGGGGACATCCGCGGCCTCAACTCGAGCGGTCCGCACGCGGGCCGGGTGGAGTCCTTCTTCCTCCGCGAGGAGTTCTTGTGTTTCGCCGCGGCGCTGAGCCCCATCGACGCCCTGCGCGGTGGGACCGCTGTCAACGCTTACGGGCGTGCTCTCGCCGAGCAGCTGCAGGAGTGCGTCGAAGCGCTCCTGCCGGGCCAGCGGCTGATCCTACGCATGCTCGACCTGCGCTCGGACGATGCCGCCCACATCACGGCGAAGGCCACGGTACCGCGTGAGCCCAACCCCGACATGGGCCTGCACGGCACCCGATGGCTGCTCCGGTCGGCCACCTATCCCCAGGCGTTGCACGTCATGCTGGAGACCCTGCGCGAACGACTCGGCGCCGAGGCCGACCGGGTCCACCTGTCGGCGCCGTTTCTCACCGACGCCGAAGAGTTCGCAAAGCTGCGTCCGCACCTCGGCCTGCCGACCGAGACGCCCCTGTCCGCGTTCATCGAGACGCCGGCGGCGGTCCACGCCACGTCCGCCATCTGTGCCGCCGGTGCCGACGAACTGTTCGTCGGCACCAAGGACCTGGTGCAGTTCTACCTCGCCGCCGACCGCAGCAACCATCTGGTCGCCGAGTCCTACCGCACCCGTCACCCAGCCGTCCTCGACGGCCTGCGCCGGGTGATCGACGACGCGCGCGAGGCCGGCATCCCGGCCCGCGTGTTCGCGCTCGGTGCCGACCTCGACTACTACCTCGAACGGCTGCCGACCCCCACCGGGTACATGATGTGCGTCTCGGAACTCCGGCATGTCCTTGCGTCCCGGTGATCGCCCGCTGACCAGTAGGTCGAACAGGTCGTGGCGGGGCTGCGGCGTGGCGCCGCCCGGCGTTGCCCGGGGGCGGGGTCCGGCCGTTCCGCCGGGATCCCCGCCCGCCGTTGGTCAGCCGCAGGTCGTCCCGTTCAGGGTGAACCGGGTGGGTGCGGTGTTGGTGCCGCTGTAGGTCGCCTGGAAACCGAAGCTCGTGCTCTGGTTCGGCACGATCGTCGCGTTCCAGTTGACGTTGCGGGCGCTGACCTGGTTGCCGCTCTGCGTGACCGTGGCGTTCCAGGCGCCGGTCACCTGCTGGTTGCCGGGCCAGGTCCACTGCAGCGTCCAGCCGTTGATCGCGCTGGTGTCGGTGTTGGTCACGGTCACCGTGGTGGTGAAGCCGGAGTTCCAGGTGTTGGCCTGGTAGGTGACCCGACAGGCGGTCGGGCTGGCCGTCGGGGTCGCAGTGCTGGTCGGCGTCGGGGTCGGTGTGCTCGGCTCGGAGGGCGTGGGCGTCGAGCCGTCCAGGCCGAAGAACTGGATGGCGACCTGTGCCATGCCTCTGCTGGGCAGGGAGTGCCCGGCGCCCTGGATGCTGTACGCCTCCACCTGCACGGTGCCGCTGTTGTCGGCGTACCGGCTGCGGTTCCAGTTGGTCCGCGGGGTGTCGGTGGACGTCGGTGTCTGGCTGAGCCCGAACACGTTGGTCCACTGCTCGATCGACTCCTGCAGCAGTTGGTACGGCACGAGGGTGTCGTTGGTGCCGTGCCAGAGCTGGACGCGTGGCCGGGGTCCGGTGTAGCCGGGGTATGCCTGCCGGACCGCGTCACCCCACTGCTGTGGGGTCCGGTTCATGCTTCCGTTCGTGCACCGGCCGCCGGGTGGGTAGTCCGCGGCGTTGGCGAAGCAGTTGAACGGCACGCCCATGAACGACGCGCCGGCCTTGAAGACGTCCGGGTAGACGGTGAGCATGTGCTGGGTCATCATGCCGCCCGACGAGCTGCCGGTGGCGTAGACCCGGTTCGGGTCGCCGCCGTACTGCCGCTGGGCGTAGTTCACCATCGAGACGAGCGAGACCGGGTCGCTGCCGCCGCCACGGCGCTTCGCCGCGTCGGACCAGGTGTCGAAGCACTTGCCGAATCCGGCCTCCTGCTGCGCGCTCGGGTAGATGACGATGAACCCGTGCCGGTCGGCCAGGGAGGCGAACTCGCTGCTGGCGTAGAAGCCCGGGCCTGAGCCGCCGCAGCCGTGCATGGCCACGACGATGCCCGGGTTGGCCGGGCGGGAGTCCGGCACGTAGATGTGCATCCGCATTCCGCCCGGGTTGTTGCCGAAGTTGGTCACCTCGGTCAGTGCCGCCGCGGACGCCGGCTGCGACAGGACGATTCCGCCGGCGGCGAGGAGCAGGGCACCGGCGATGCCCGCCAGTACCGTCCGGGTGCGTCTCATGATGCCTCCACTGAGGGTAGTCGCTGACGAACGTTAGACAAGCCAGTGACAACCGTCAATTTGGTGTTGCGCTTTGCCGCGTGTGGCCGGCGATCTGCCTGGCGTGGGTCGCGGGTTGCGGCAGGTGAGAGTGTCCGCGCGCTCGACGCCGCGGTACGTCGCGACCAGGGAACAGTCAGGACGTCCGGCCGGTTCTGCCATCGGCAGATCCGCTGGCAGTGAACACGGGTGCGCCCGGCGGCCGGTACCGGCCAGGCTGAGGTCCATGAGGCTTCTGGTACTCGGCGGCACGGGTTTCGTCGGCGGCGCGGTGGTCGCCGAGGCGGTGCGCCGGAGGTGGTCGGTGACGGTCTTCAACCGTGGGCTGCACGGGGTGCTGCCGGAAGGCGTACCCCGGTTGCGGGGTGACCGGACGGCGCCGGACGGGCTGGCGGCGCTCGCCAGCGGCGAATGGGACCTGGTGGTCGACACCTGGGACGGTGCGCCCCGGAAGGTGGGAGCCGCGGCGCGGGCGCTGCGCGACCGGGTCGGGCACTACACCTACATCTCCAGTGGATCCGTGTACGCCCAACCCGTGCCGCCCGGGGCCGGTGAGGAGGCGCCGGTGGTGGTGTCGGCGCCGGACGCCGAGGACGGTGACTACCCGGCGAACAAGGCCGGCGGCGAGCAGGCGGCGGTGGAGGTGTTCGGCCTGCGGGCGCTGCTGGTCCGGGCCGGGCTGATCCTCGGGCCGGGGGAGGACATCGGCCGGCTGCCGTGGTGGTTGCACCGGATCGCCCGGGGCGGCGACGTGCTGGCCCCCGGCCCGGCCGACCTGCCGGTGCAGTACGTCGATGTGCGCGACCTGGCGGCGTGGACGCTGGACCACGCCGCCGCCGGCACCGGTGGGCCGTTCAACGTGATCAGCCGCCCCGGGCACACCACCATCGGGGAACTGCTCGACACGGCGGTCACGGTGACCCGCTCGGACGCCCGACTGCGCTGGACCGCGCCCGAGCCGATCCTGGCCGCCGGCGTGGTGCCCTGGAACGACCTGCCGATCTGGGTGCCGCCCGGCCACGAGTTCCGCTGGATGCAGGAGCGGGGCGTCGCCAAGGCGTACGCCGCGGGGCTGACCTGCCGGCCGGTGGCCGAGACGGTCGCCGACACCTGGCACTGGTTGCAGGAGGCCGGGGTGGTGCCGCAGCGCGCCGGGCGGCCGGCCCGGCCGCCGGTCGGGCTCGACCCCGCGCGGGAGGCCGGGCTGCTGGCCGCCCACCACCGGGCCTGACCGGGCGGCCGGCCCCGCGGCGGACGGGGGCGCGGGGCCGGCCGCCGGATCAGACGGCCGAGGTGCACCGACGGCGCGTGGCCGGCGGTCGCCGCGGCCTCGGCCGGCGCGATGCTCTACGGCCGGTCCTGTCCCGACCTCTGGCGGCTCATCGTCCGACCCTTCCGTCGCCGTCCGTCGTGCTCTCCCGGGCCACCGCCACCGGGCAGTGGGCGTGCTGGATGAGCTGCTGGC
>NZ_SMJY01000125.1:0-18160 GCF_004348355.1 Micromonospora sp. KC721
GCCCGACCCTGTGCCGCGACGTCCCCCTGCCGCCCCTGGCCACCATCCTGGACGGTGGCACTGCCCCGCTGGGGTCGGGCCTTACCGACTCGGCCGTCGGCATCCGGGGCGCGGCTGTCGCCACTTCGCGGCTTGCTCGGCCGCGCCGGACGGTCGCCGCCGACGGCCCGGGCGTTGTCCGTCGGCACCGGACCGCCGGCCCGGGTCGGCGCTGCACCGTGGTCGGCCCGCCTGGCAGCACCGGCGTTGCCGGGGGTGCGGGCGGTCCGCCCGACCGCTGGCGGGGCAGCCGGGCCGGCGCTGCCGCCCCGTCGGCGTCGTCCGGTCTCGGCCCCGTTGAGCACCATGTCGATGCCGGTCAGCACCTGGTTGCCCTGCTGCGAGTGGTGGCGGAGCAGATCGTCGCCGAAGTCGCGGATCAGTTCCGCGTACACCTGCGCCTCCGCCACCGTTGTCCCCGGCCGGCCGAGGGCACGCCGCATGTTGCGGATGCACTGACGCAGCGCCTCCGCCGTCAGGTCACTGCGGCCCACCTGCCGACGCAGCTCGTGCAGCGACGCTGCCGCGTCCTTGCGGCGGTTCTCCAGCCTGGTGAGGGCCACCTCGGTGGTCGCGTCGATCCGCCGGCCAGCGACATCCAGTTCCTTCATCGTCACCGCGCACGCGGTGGACTCGGCGACGATCCGAGCGATCGCGCCCAACGGACTGAGCGACTCGGCGACCCGGGCAACCGCCGTGCCGAACGTCATTCCTTGGTCGGTGACCCTGACCAGCTGCCTCGTCACGGGAGGAGCGTAGGCACGATACGGCGGTTGTCGATCTGTTCGTCGGGTTGTCGACAGCGACCGCACCGGTTCCGCAGAAGGATCAGCGGAAAATGATCATTGCTGCGCCGAGCACCAGGACGACCACCAGCGCGGCGCCGAGCCCACCCAGGACGAGTACGGCTCCGGCACCCGAGCGGGTCGGCGACGGGTTCCAGCGTCGAGGGGTTGGCATCGCGGTGCGCCGATCGGGGCCACGGCCCGCTGCGTACCCGCCCTCCGGGCTGCTGTCCGCCTGCGTACCGACCCCGCCGCCGAGCAGGGCGACCGTCGCGACGGTCAGGCTGAAGATGCTCGCCACCCAGCTCGCCGTCTCCACGCCACCCGGCCCCCAGCCGAGCACGGCGACCGCCACACTCGCCACGGTGACCGCGAGCGCGACGACGACGATGGTCCGTCGGCTTCGTCTCATGGTTGGCATTATGGCCAACACGGCTGGTGATGGTGCCCCATCCGACTCCCGGACCGGATGGACCGGGAGAGCGGCGTCACGGCTTGCGGGCGACGAGTCCGACGAAGGTGTGGTAAGTGTCCGTCTGCTTCGGAGTTCCCTCGGCGGGCTCCGGCCGCCACGCGGCCAGCGGCACCAGGCCCGGTTCCACCACCTCCAGGCCGTCGACGAAGGAGAGGATCTCCTCGTCGGTGCGCCAGCGGCCGGTGCCGAGCGACTGGTTGAAGACCCTTTCCACCTCCCGGGCTTTGCGGGAGGCGTCCGGGTGCCGCTCGCCCGGGTCACGGAAGTGGGAGATCGCCACGTAACTGCCGGGAGGAAGGGCTGCGCACAACGTCGTCGCGACGGACTTCGGGTCTTCGTCGTCGCGGAGGTGGTGCAGGATCGCGAAGAGCAGCAGCCCGATCGGACGGTCGAAGTCCAAGAACCGGCGAACGTCCGGGTTGTCCAAGATAGATTCCGGCGATCGAGCGTCCGCCTGGATCACCGTGGCGGTTCCGTCGTGTGCCAGCAGCGCCCGCCCGTGCGCCAGCACGATCGGGTCGTTGTCCACGTAGACCACCCGCGCCCCTGGGTCGTGGCGGGTGGCCACCTCGTGCACGTTGCCCTGGGTGGGCAGCCCCGACCCGAGGTCGAGAAACTGGTCGACGCCCTGCTCGGCGACGAGGAACCGGACCACCCGGCGCAGAAAGGCACGGTTCGCCTGGGCGGCCTGCGGACCATCTGGTGTGATCTTGAGAGCGTGGTCGGCCACCATGCGGTCGACTGCGAAGTTGTCCTTGCCGCCGAGCATGAAGTCGTAGACCCGCGCAACGCTCGGCACGTTCATGTCGACGCCGGCCGGTGCTCCCCTTTGACCCGTCACAGCTAGTCTCCCCGTCCACACCGGAACATCGTCGGCCGAATTCGCTGAGTGTAGCGATGCATTGGCGCATATTGTGCACCTCCCTGCCGCTGCCGGCCGACCTGCCCATCGACCCCGATGACCGGGCCGACCCAACGCGGTGAACCTGCACCTTCTCGGCTGCCGACACCACCGCCGCCGAGCCGACGTCCGACGATCAGCCGGCCACCCCGGGCCGATTCGTGCTCAGACCGGCGATGGGAGACCAGTCAGGCCCTCGCCCGCTACTGGGAGAAGTGCCCGCCCGGTGCCGGCCGGCGTCACGCTGTCCGTGCATCGGGCATGGTGGCCAGCAGCAGCGTAGACAGGGCCGCGAAGGCAGCGGCGCCGAGAAGCTGACTCCCGTCGTCGACCGAACCTTCGAGCTGGCCGACATCGTCGAGGCACACCGATACCTGGAGTCCAACACCCAATCCGGCAAGATCGTCGTCACCGTTCCGCACTGACCGACCCTGACGTACAGCAGGCGACCGGACCGCGCCGGCACGTGTCACCTCCCGGTCCCGCTGGTGTTCGGGCGGGGTCAGCTTCGCCTGGCACGCCCGGGGCCGGTCAACCCAGCGAACCCAGCCGGACGGCCTGCTTGAGGAAGACGACGCCGTCGATCATGTCGAGCTGGGTCGCGTCCAGCGGGAAGTAGGCGAAGTCGGGGGAGACGCGCGGGGCGGGCGTCGTGACGGCCCGGGCCAGGCGTCGGGCGTCGATGAGGCAGTGGTCCCACGGGAGCGTGGACAGGATGCCCTCGACGGTGTCCGGGGGTGGGGTGTCGTCGCCGACGGTGCCGAGGGCGGAGGCCAGGAAGGCGTACCGGTCGCCCAGGTGCGTCGCGGTGATCGCTCCCGCGCTCCACCACTCCAACTGCTGGTCGCCGAACGACATGACGCTCTTGTTCCGCTGTAGGTGGAGGTTGGAGGCGTAGACCAGGGCCGGGCCGTGCTCGGCGACCGCCCGCAGGTTGGCGGCCATCATCGCGTCCCGCTGGGCCGACAGTCGGGTCCACCGTGCCGGGGACGCGTCGGCCATCCAGTAGTGGTAGCGCAGCAGGCCGGTGGCGGTGCGCGCGTACAGTGCCGCCCGCTCCCTGTCCTGCGCGCTCAGCTGTGGCGCCTGCGTGTCGAGCAGCGCGACCAGGTCGTCGGTGATCAGTCGCAGCCGCTGGGCGTCGGCGGACTGGCCGATCGACCGGGACGGGTCCGTGGCGGTGGCCTCGTTCGACCACCGGTCGTCCGGGCCCAGCAGCGCGTCGAGGGTTTCCCTGGTCACCACGGTGTTGGGGAGCGGGCCGTCGAGGAGGTCGTAGAGGGCGGTGAGCGCCTGGCGCGGGCTCGCCGCCCAGTATTCCAGCGGGCCGTCGAACCCGAAGAAGCGCAGCTTCTCGTCGTGTTCCTCGTTGTAGGCCCGCATCCAGCGCACGAGCTCGCGGTTGGCCGGTACCGCGCCGAAGCCGTGGCTGAAGCCGTGTTCCATGACGTCGTCGAGCGTGCCCGCGCCCGTCGTGAGGTAGTCGTCCACCACGAGGCCCAGGAGACAGTCGCTCTCGATGGCGAACGACCGGTAGCCCTCGTGCGCGACCAGATGCCGGAAGATCTCGTTGCGCACCTCGCCCAGTTCTCCCACGAAGTGCCGGGCCTCGCCTAGGCCGAGCAGCAGGGGCCGGGCGGGAAGCGACCGGAGAAACGCTGAGACGCCCGCGCCATCGAGCGGACGGGCCGTGTTCCTGATATCCATACCTTCAACATTATCGTTGAATATTCGAGTTTAAACTTAACCCTCACGCTCCTGCTTTCACCGCGATAAACCTTCAAACACTGATGTACGAATGAGGTCAGTGGATCCGGCGCGGAAGCCCGGATGGTCCTCGAGCTCGGTCTCAGGCCCGAGAGCCGAGCCACCGCACCGAGCGGCGCACGATGCTCTCGGGTACCTCGTGGCCGCCGTCGAACTCGTCATAGGCGACGTCGTAGCCGAGCATGCGCAGGCGTGGCACGAGGCGTCGGCTGCACGGATCGACGGGCAGCACCGCGTCGCCGGTGCCGTGGGAGACGTACACCCGGGGGCGACCATGGGTGACCAGTGGCGCGGCGAAGCCGGGGGAGAAGGCCAGCACGGCGTCGAAGACGTCGCCGTTGATCAGGCCGATCGACAGGGCGTACGACGCGCCGTCGGAGAAGCCGCCGATGAGCATGCCGGCGACCGGATACCCGGCGAGGATCTCCTGCAGCACCCGGTCGATGCGACGTACGTCGGGACCGAAGCCGGAGGTGATCAGATCCCAGGTCGCCGCGGTCGACTGCGGCGCCACGAGCAGCAGGCGCTGCTCGTCGGCGACCGGCAGCATCAGCTCCAGTGCCGCCCGCGGCGAGCCACCGGCACCGTGCAGCAGCAGAACCAGCCGGTAGGGGTGGTCACCCACCGGCTGGGGCACGTACGCCAGAGCGATCGGTTCTCCGGCCTGCCCGTCGAACGGCACCAAACCCGTACGGGCCGAGGCCGCGACCAGGCGGCCCGGTCGGACCATCAGCCGGCCGTGCCGGGAGTTCTCCTCCGGCTGCCGATGGGGCGGTACGGTCTCGCCGGTGATCGGCATGATGCCCTCCACGTCAGGTTCGGGCTGCTCCACGGGATACCCCGCCCCCGTTCGCCAAACCGGGTGGTACCGGCAGCGCGAGGTCACGTTTCATCTCGGATCCGTCCCGCGTCCGGGGCAGGTGACGGCCTGGCGACGGTCCTGGCTGACCCGTGGTCGCGGCGGCTGCGGGCCGCTGTTTCGCCGGCGTCCAGGAGGGCGTCGACCAGCGCCCGCAGCGCCGGCTGTGCCAACGAGGTATCCCGGACCGCGGCGTGGATTTTCCTGATCGGCTCCGGGCGGCGGACCGGTCGGGTGGCGACGCCGGGATGGCGGGTCGACAGGCCCAGCCGGGGGATGAGACAGACGCCGAGGCCGGCCGCGACGAACCCCTGTGCCGTGGCGTAGTCCTCCGACCTCGCCACGAAATTCGGACTGAAGCCCGCTGCGGCGCAGGCGTCGATGATCGGCTCCAGGCAGGGGCCGGGCGGTTCGCTGCCGACCCATGGTTCGCGGGCGAGGTCGGTCAGGTCGATCACCCGTTGCGCGGCGAGCGGGTGTCCGGTGGGCAGCACTGCCTGGTACACGTCGTCGAGCAGATGCACCGCCCGGGTGCCCGGCGGGCTCTCGTCGTTCCGGCGGCGTACCACGATGGCCAGGTCGGCGGTGCCCTGCTGCACGTACGGCAGCGGATCATCCGCATCGTTCAGCTTGGGGTCGACGATCACGTCCGGGTGCAGGTGTCGAAATCGGGCCAGGGCAGGTGCCAGCAGGGTCGGGCCGACCGAGGTGAAGTAGCGGATCGTCAGCCGGCCGGTACGCCCCGAGCGCAGGTCGGCCAGCGCGGTCTCGGCCTCGGCCAGGTGTTGGCTGATGATGGCGGCGTGTCGGGTGAGGAGCTGTCCCGCCGCCGTGGGCCGTACGCCACGGCCGAAGCGTTCGAGTAGCGCGATCCCGGCTTCCTTCTCCAGTGCCGCCACCTGCTGGCTGATGGCGGAGGGGGTGTATCCAAGGTGTGCCGCCGCCGCGGTCACCGAGCCGGTGGTTATCACGGCACGTAACACCTGCATGCGCCTGACGTCGAGCATGTAGCACAGCTTAACGGACGGATAGAATCTTTTATTTGTCCTTCCACCTCGGGGCTGGCACCGTCAACGAGGGCAGACCAAGGAGACCAGGGGACGGTGTCATGGCCAGGGCATGGGCATGGGCGCGGATCGGTGTCCTCGCCCTGCTGTGGGGATCGACCTTCCTCTGGATCGAACTGGCGCTGGCCGCGCTGACTCCGGTCCAGGTCACCCTCAGCCGGTGCGCACTCGGAGCGGTCACGCTGCTGGTCGTCTGCCTCGCCTGGGGCCGACGGCTACCGACGGGCCGGGCGACCTGGGGGCGGATCGTCGTGGCCGCCTTCTTCTGCAACGCCCTGCCGTTCGCCATGTTCAGCCTCGGTCAGCAGACCATCGACTCGGGAGTCGCCGGCGTGCTGAACGCCACGACTCCGCTGTGGTCCCTGCTGATCGGGATGGTCATCGGCTCCGAGCGCGGGCTGCCGCCGCTCCGGGTGGCCGGACTCCTCATCGGGTTCACCGGGGTAGTGCTGATCTTCGCTCCCTGGCAGACGACCGGACCGGTGGGTTGGGGCGCGCTCGCTATCGTCGTCGCCGCGGCCAGCTACGCCGTCGGCTTCGCGTACATGGGCCGCAGCCTGGTCGGCAAGGGCATCCCCACCATCTCCCTGTCGACGGCGCAGCTCGTCGCCGCGACCGGCCTGACCACGTTGACGCTGCCAGCCGGCGGTCTGACACCCATCGAGATCGGTCCCAAGGCCCTGATCGCCGTGCTGGTCCTGGGCGTCGTCGCCACCGGGGTTACCTTCCACCTCACCTACCGGAACATCGCCGCCGAGGGTGCCACCAACACGGCGACCGTCGGCTACCTGCTGCCGGTGGTCTCGGTGGCACTGGGGGTCATCGTCCTCGACGAGGACTTCGGCCTCCGAGTCGCCGCCGGGATGGTTGTCGTGCTCATCGGCGTCGCGCTGACCCGCCTACCCGGCCGCCGGGAGATGACGGACCGGCGTGGTCGCTGATGGCGGACCAGAACTGGGCACTGAATGATCATCTGGGGGAGGCGTCGGCGTTCCAGGTCAGCCGGCACCGAAGCAGACGAACGCCGCGGCGGTGGCCCGGTCCGGCCCGTCACCGGCCGCGCCGAACGCCCGTTGCGCCTCGGCCAGCGCCCGCGCCGGCCGGGCACCCGCCCGCATCCGGCGGTGCAGGTCCAGCATCAGCGCGGTGGTGGGCTCGGCCGGCACCGGCAACACGGTCGCGATCAGGCACCGGGTGCCGAGGGCCAGCAGCACCGCGGTGAATCCCAGGATCTCGTCCCCGGGGCGGACCCCGGTCAGGCCCGAATCGCACGCGGAGAGCACCACACTGCCGGGTGGGCGGGCCACCCGTTCCCACTCGTACGCGAACAGCGGGCCGTCGGCCAGTTCCAGGGTGGAGAACTGCGGGTTGTCGGCGCGGAACGTGCCGTGGGCGGCGATGTGCACCAGCCCGGCGCCGTCCAGCGCGCCGGTCAGCGCGTCGGCGGTGGCCGTGGCGCCGGTGAACAGCCGGGCCTCCGGCAGAACCTGCGCGAGCCGGCGTACCTCGGCGTGCGCGGCCGGCAGGCGCGGTCCGGCGGCCAGCACCGGCGGCCCGGTCGGCTGCTCCCGGCGGTCTGCGGCGAGCCAGACGGTGGCCGATGGAGCGACCGTCACCGCCCGCCCTGAGCAGGTCGGCAGCGCCGACCAGGGCACCGCGTGCAGTGCCCCGACCGGGACGATCACCAGGGCCCGGTCGGCCAGCCGCCGACGGAGCGGATCGAAGAGCCGACGGTCCAGGGTGGCCGCCACGTGCGCCGCTCCCATTCGCGCGGCGGTCGTATCGCCGGTGGTGACCAACCGGCGCAGGGCGAACCGGTGCCGCCGGGTCAGCTCCACCACCTCGGCGAGCGGGCACAGATCGTGCAGGCTGGCCCGGTTGGCGCGGATCAGCACCGCCCGGAGCCGATCGCCGTGCGCCACCAGCTCGACCAGCGCCCGGTCACCGAGCCGCGCGGCCAGCGCCGCCACGCCCGGCGGGGTCAGCGCGACGCCCCCGCCGGGCACTCGCCGGGTCAGGTCCCGGATGCGCTGTTCCAGGCGGGACTGCCGGCCGCGCAGGGCGTGCGCGGGACGGCCGGCCAGCACCTCGTCCTCCAGCAGTCCGCTGACCAGCCGGAGTTCGGCGAGCGCCGTCACCAGTTCGGGGTCGTCGGGGGGCAGCGCCGGCCGGGCCCGCAGTCCGTTGGCCCGCCACCGCTCCGCCCAGGCCAGGACCTGGGCCGGTGCCCCGGCGCGGACCGCGATGTCCAGGCCCTCGGCCGCCAGCTCCTGCCCGTACGCCCCGCTGTTGGCCCGCAGTTCGGTGGCGCCGAGCGAGGTGCGGTGCCGGTCGAGCACGGCCAGCCCCCGGCTCAGCGCCCGGCCCGCCGCACGATCGTCCCCGCTCAACCGCTGGGACAGGGCCAGCGCGTACCAGCCCTGTGCCCGCCGGTCGGCGGTGCCCCGGCGGCGGGCCCGGGCGGCGACCGCCAGCAGCTCCCGGGCGCGATCCGGGCGCCCCAGCGCGGCGGCCAGCAGGCCGGCCTCGATCCGGGTGGTCAGCGCCGGGCCGGGCCATCCGGTGGCCTCCAGCTGGTCGGCGGTCCGCGTCATCGCGGTGAGCAGCGTGGCCGAGCGGGCGCCCCGGCGGTACTCGGCGCGCAGCTCGACGTGCCGGGCGAAGGCGGCCCAGGTGCGGCGGCCCTGGCGGCGGAACCGGACCCGGGCCGCGCCAGCGGCTGCGGCGGCGGTGTCGACGTCGTCGGCGAGCAGGGCGGCCCGGGCCTGTGCCAGCAGCGCCTCGGCGAAATCGGAGGCCATGCCCCGGCGGCGCAGCTCCCGTACGGCCGCCGTGGCCACCTCGACCGCCTCGCCGACCAACGGCACCGACAGCAGCAGCTCGAAGCGGTCCAGCAGCAGCGCCGGTCGGGGGACGGCGAGGCGCTGGTACTCCTCGTCGACGGCGGCGAAGCGTCGCAGCGCCCCCGCGATGTCGCCGCGTCGGCCGGCGGCGATCCCGCCGTTCCAGCGGGCGTCGGCCGCCGCGAGATCCAGCCCGAGCTGGTCGAAGGCGGCCGCGGCCCGGGCGAGGTCGTCATCCGTGCCGCCGGACGCCCCCCGGTGGGCGTTGAGCAGTCCCCGGTTGTTGCGGGCCCGCGCTTCCAACAGCAGATCGCCCTCGCGCTGGGCGATGTCGATGGCGAGGGTGTAGTCGCGTACCGCCTCGTCGTAGCGGCCGCGATAGTGCAGCACCACGCCCCGCTGCATCCGGGCCCGGCCCGCGTCCGCGTAGGTGAGTTGCGGCAGCGCGGCCGACACCGCGCGCAGCGCCGCGGCGGTGCGGCCGGCGTTGGCCAGTACGTAGCCGAGGCTCATCCGGGCCAGTGCCCGGACCCGGGGGGTGCCGGCGAGGCGTACCGCGCGGCGCAGGTGGCGCAGCGCGCCGGGCAGGTCGTTGAGTTCCCGCAGGGCAAGGCCGATGGCCCGCTCGGCGGTGGAGCGCTCGTCGTCGTCGACGCCGGCGGCGAGCACCCGACGGGCGATCGCGATCGCCTCGCGGGGGTAGCGCTGGACGGCGTCCAGCGCCGCCTGGGCAGCCTCGGCACCGGACGCGGTGCGATCGGCCATACCCCACAGCGTCCGCCCAGAGGGGAAGCGCAGTCAATGCCGACTATCGGACAGAAAATTGTCGGAAATTGGCACCAGTCATTCATATTATTGACACTGCCCTATGTCGTGGAAGAATTGTCGGCGCCGGGGGGAATTCGGCCGCGCCGACCACCGGCGGGCGTCTCGTCGACCGCATGGAGGACCCATGCCGCCTGAGTACCCCGATGCGCCGCACCCGGCCGGCCGGGTGTCCCGACGACGACTGCTGGCGGCGTCCGCGCTCGCCGCGGCGGTGGCACCGCTCGGCGTCGGGCTGCGCCCGGAGCCGGCGTTCGGTGACGACGCGGATGACGCCGCCTACCAGCGGGCCTTCGACGAGGCGCTGGCCGCCGACCAGAACGTCCGCCGCCACACCATCCGGGGAAAGCAGTTTCTCTACCGGCCCCGGCAGCTGCTGGTCGCCGCCGCCGACACCCAGCGGGTCCTCGCCCGGCTGCGCGCCGCCGGCCACCCGGTCACCCCGAAGGACAGCTTCGCCGGCGTCACCCGGCTGCTGTTCGGCAGGGAGACCGACATTCCCGCGGTCGTGACCCAGCTGCGCGACCCCCAGCAGTGGCCCGGGCAGCCGGTGCCGAAGGTGCAGCCGCACCACGTCCTGCTGGGCCTGGGCAACATCATGGGCAACCCCGGCAGCCCACCCGCACCGGCCGCCGCGCTGCCGCCGCCGGACGGCGGTCGGCGCGGCGAGGGCGCGGGGGTGACGGTCGGGATCTGCGATACCGGCATCTGCCCGCTGGCCGGCAGCCGCCACCCGCAATGGCTCGGCGGGACGTACCTGCCGCAGGTCGACGACGAGGACCCGCTGTACGTGCACACCGACGTGCTCGCCCCGCAGGGCGGGCACGGCACCTTCGTCGCCGGTGTGGTGCGGCAGGCCGCGCCGGGGGTACGCGTCGACCCGGAGCCGGCGCTGACCGCCACCGGCGTCGGTGACGAGGCGTCGGTGGTGGCCGCGATGGGCCGGCTCGCGCCCGAGGTGTCCATCATCAACCTCTCCCTCGGCGGTTTCACCCAGGACGACCAGCCGTCGCTGCCCCTGGCCAACGCGGTGGCCGCGCTGCCCTCGACGAGTGCCGTGGTGGCGGCGGCGGGCAACGCCGGCACCAGCCGGCCCCCGTGGCCGGCGGCCCTCACCCGGGTCGTCGCGGTGGCGGCCGTCAGCCAGGGGCCCGGTGGCGTGGTGCCGGCCGCCTACAGCGGGTACGGGCCGTGGGTCGACGCCTGCGCACCGGGCGAGCACGACAGCACGTACGTCGAGGGCCAACTGCCGCTGCCGGGGCGGCCGACCCGGGTGTTCCACGGCTTCGCCACCTGGGCGGGCACCTCGTTCGCCACCGCGTACGTCTCCGGCCGGCTCGCCGCGCTGATGACCGCCGGCGGCATGAACGCCGACGCGGCGCGGCTGGCACTGCTCGCGGCGCCACGGTGGCACCCCGACTACGGCGTGCTCGTCACATGAGCGGTCGGCGGCGAGCGAACCGTCGGTGCCGCCGGGCGGTGTCGACGTGACCGAGCGCAGCGCGGCCAGCCTGGTGAGCGCCGCCGCGGCCGGGGACGAGTCGGCGTGGGCGGAACTGGTCCGCCGGTACACCCCGCTGGTCTACTCGGTGATCCGGTCGTGCGGGGTGAACGGTACCGACGCCTCCGACGTCAACCAGACCGTCTGGCTGCGCCTCGTGGAGCACCTGGGTCGGGTGCGGGATCCGCAGGCCCTCGCCGCCTGGCTGGCCACCACGACCCGGCGTGAGTGCTACCGGCTGACCCGTTTGGGCCGGCGTACCCAACTCGTCGACCCGTACGACGAGGCGCTCGACACGTACCATGGCTTTTCCCGCACGGCGGATGCGGCGGGCCCGGACGAGGAGTTGCTGCGCGCGGAGCGTCGGCAGGCGCTGCGGGAGGGCTTCGCGCAGCTGCCACCGCGCTGCCAGGAACTGCTGTCCCTGCTGACGGCCGACCCACCGTCCAGCTACCGGGAGATCGCCGAACGGCTGGGCGTACCGATCGGCAGCATCGGCCCCACCCAGGCCCGCTGCCTGCGCCGGCTGCGCGAGTGCCCGGCGCTGGCACCGTTCCTCACGGTGCCGGCGACCCGCCCGAACGGAGGTGACCGCGATGGAGCCGTGGCCGCCGGCCGATGACGACGCCCTGACGGCCGAGCTGGGCGCGGCGCTGCGAGAGGCCGGCCCGGTGCCGGAGGAGTACCTCACCGCGGCGCGAGCCGCGTTCGCCTGGCGGAACGTTGCCGCGGAGATCGCCCTCGCCGAGCTGGTGTTCGACTCGGCGTGCGACGCGGAGCCGGCGGGGCTGACCCGGTCGGCCGGCTCCGCGCGGACGCTGTCGTTCCACAGCGGCGCGGTGGTCCTGGAGATCGAGGTGACCGAGGCCGGGATCGTCGGGCAGCTCTCCCCGCCCGAGGGCGGTCGGGTCAGCGCACAGACCGTCGCCGGCACGTACGACGAGGCGCCGGTGGACGAGGTGGGTTTCTTCTCGCTGGGCGTTCCCCCACCCGGCCCGGTGCGGCTGCGCGCCCAGGCCGACGGGTACGCGGTGGCCACCACCTGGGTCTCACTGCGCTGACGGCACCGCCCGGCGCAACGTACGGCGACGGGGGTCGTGGCCCGGCGGACCACGCCCCTGAGCTGATGACGGCGGACCTACCGCTGTCCCACCGTGAGCAGATACTGCACGCCACCGAGGCCGGCCCCTCGATGCCCCTGCTGTCCGGGCCGAACTGCGTCACCTGGGACGACGATCTCCACCGGGGCGGGCCGTAATTGCCTGGCCGGCGGATACGCCGGTCACCGATGATTGCGGCCATGGCTTCCCGAGGGGGTGCCGAGGCGTGGCCCGGACCGTGAAACTGTCATGGACGTGACCAGTCGCCGTGAACGTGCCCGAGAGGCTCTGGCTGGCCACACGAGTGGCCCCAACGCCACGACCCGGGCGACGGCCCGTGCCCTGGCGAAGGTCGACGACGCCGTCGCCGTGGTGCTCGTCGAGGGCATCAGCGACCAGATCGCACTACAGACAGCCGCGGTGGGCCGCGGTCGGGATCTCGACGCGGAGCGGATCGTGATTCTGCCGATCGGGGGTGCGCACGCGATCGGCCGCTTCCTGACGAGGCTGGCGCCGCTGGGCGCCCGGGTGCGACGTGCCGGACTGTGCGACCTGCGTGAGGAGGAGCTGTTCCGACGAGGTGTCGCCGCCCAGGTCGGGTCGCCCCTCACCCGCACCGACATGGAGCAACTCGGGTTCTACGTCTGCGTCCAGGATCTGGAGGACGAGCTGATCCGCGCCGTGGGCGTCCCGCAGGTCGTGGAGCTTTTCGACTCGTACGGCGACCTCCGCTCGTTCCGCTCCTTCCAGAGCCAGCCGGCGTGGCGCGGCCGGGAGCCCGAGGCACAGATCTACCGGTTCCTGCGCAGCAGCTCGGTTCGCAACCTGCGCTACGCACGGCTGCTCGTGGAGGCCGCGGTCGGCCGCGGCACCCTGCCCCGGCCACTCGACGCGCTGCTCACCGCCGTCTGACCCACCGCAGGATCCCAGGTCGGCGTCGGTGTTGGCCCGGTCGGGTTTGGACCCTGCCTGCGGGTGTTTTCCACCTACTCGGATTCGCCAATGGACGATGATCTCCTCGACGACTTCATGCGGGCGGATCGCGAGCGCGGCCTGGGCACGTACGGGTCCACCTGTACCGCGAGGGCAGGCACTGATCGAGCGTCGGACACGCTCCGACGACCGGGTCGATCTGTGCTCGGTCGCGAAGGCGTTGACCTCCGTGGCGCTCGGGCTGGCGGAGGTGACCCTGCGTCATCTGGTGACGATGACCGGCGGCACGAGCCATCGCTGGTTCGCCGACGCCTGAGCCACCTCGCGGCGGCCCGGGGCAGTTGCGAGCCTGACGAAAGTCAGGGGTGGTCGCTGCCGATCGGGTCAGGTGGCGGCAGGTTCCAAATTCGTAGCGTGGCCGCATCAGTCGAGATGATCGGAGCACGCGGTGAGGGCGAACAGTAACCACTGGTGGCGGGGGACCGCTGTGGTGGCGGCCACCGGCTTGGCAATTCTTGCGGGGCCCGGCCCGGCGCTGGCTGCCGGCGCGGGCGGCGACGCGGCAGTCGATGCCGCGGCGGTGGAACGGGTCGTGGCGGATTTCGCGAGCAGGGCCGGGTATCCGGGGGTCGCCGTGGCGATCACCAAGGGCGGTCAGGTGCAGTATGTCGGCGGTCATGGTCACGACTCGTCCGGCGCGGCGGTGACCGCGACGACGCCGATGCCGGCCGCGTCCGTCAGCAAGTCGTTCACGGCGCTGGCGGTGATGCAGCTGGTGGAGGCGGGGAAGATGGAGCTAAACGCGCCGGTTCGCCAGTATCTGCCGGACTTCCAGGTCGACGACGCCCGCGGGGCCCGCATCACGGTGCGGGAGCTGCTGGATCAGACCTCCGGAATCACCGACCTCACGCTGCGGGAGAAGAGCCTGCCACAGCCCGACTCGCTCGCCGCCGCGCAGCAGCGGGCGCGGGCGGCGACCCTGGCCTCCGACCCCGGCACCAGGTACGCCTACTCGAACACGAACTACCACCTCGCGGCGCGGCTGGTCGAGGTGGTCTCCGGGCAACCGTTCGCGGACTACCTGCGGGACCGGGTGTTCGAGCCGGTGGGTATGCGCTCCACCACCAGCATCGACCAGGCCCCGCGCGATCTGCCGGAGCAGGTCCGCGAGGGCTACCTGTACGCGTACGGGGCAACGATCCGGGCGGCCGAGCCGAAGCGGTTCATGGCCGGCTCCGACGGGCTGATCACCACCGCGGCGGACATGGCCCAGTGGCTGATCATGCAGAACAGCGGCGGTGCCGCGGCCACCGGTGCCCGCCTGATCTCCGCCTCGGGCATCACCACCATGCACACCCCCTCCGGCCCGGACTCGACCTACGGTTTGGGCTGGGTACGCGACGACAACGGCTGGATCCGCCACAACGGGGTGTGGTTCACCTTCACCGCCAGTCAGTTGCTGTTGCCGTCCGGCCACGGCATCGCGGTGCTGGGCAACAGCGGTCTCGGCCTGGGCAACGAGGGCACCGGTCAGCTGGCGGACGCTCTCGCGGAGCTGGTGACCGGCGGCGACCCGCAGGCGCCCGCGCCACTGCGGCTGATCGTCGACCTTGTGTTGGCCGGTTTCACGGTGGTCAGCATCGCGCTGGGTGTCCGCAACCTGCGCCGCAGCGGTGACTGGGCCCGCCGGTTCGCTGTCAAGCCGCTCTGGCAGCCGATCATGCGGCTCGTGCCGCGGCTGGTGCCGGCGGCGTTGCTGGTGATGCTGCCCGACCTGCTCGGTCGGATCGTGGGCGGCGGACGGGACATCGCATTCGTGCAGCTGGCGTACTACACGCTCCCGCTGGTCGTCTGGACGGCGGTCGCCGCGCTCACCAACCTGAGCGTGATGATCATCCGGGTCTCGGCCCTGGTGCGGGCACGCCGCCCGGCCGGCGAGCACGCCGTGCCGGTGGGGGCCGCCCGGGTCGAGATGCTCGCCGGGTAACGTCGATGATCGTGACGAGGGGCGGGTGGTTTCGGCGATCACCCGCCCCGCCGTGGGCGTTGTGCGTGGTGGCGCTGCTGTTGGCGGTCATCGTCGTCGACCATCGATCACTGTCGTGGTGGATGGTGGTCGGTGCGGTGTTCGCGCCGCTCGCCGCCCTGGTGACGCTCCGGGCGTACCCGCTGATCTCGTTGGCGGCCTGCGCGGTCACGAGCCTTGCCAGCGGTCTGGCGATCCACGACTCGGTGCCGGTGTGGAGCGCGGCGCTCGGCGCCGCACTGTTCATGACCAGCCTGCTGGCCGGGCGCCGCGCACCTCAGCCCCTGCCGGCACTGGCTGTTCTTGCCGTCGCGGCGGTGCTGGGCATCGTCCACGGCCTGGTCACCGGCGGCGGCTGGGGCACCAGCCTGCTGATGTTGGCCCTGGTCGTGGCGCTGCCGTGGGCACTCGGACGCATCGTGCGCCAGCAGGACCAGCTGGTGATGATGAGTGCGGAGCAGGCCCGACTGCAGGAGCGTGCGCGCATCGCCCGCGACATGCACGACACGCTCGGGCATGAACTCAGTCTGTTGGCGCTTCGTGCCGGGGCGCTGGAAATGGCACCCGGGCTGGACGAGCGGCACCGGGCGGCCGCCACCGAGCTGCGCTGCGGAGCCGGTACGGCGACCAGGCGGCTGGCGGAGATCATCACCGTGCTTCGGGATGGCGCACCAGCACCATTGGAGCCGGTCAACGACCGGATCGAGGAGCTCGTCGAACGTGCCCGACAGGCCGGTGTCACGGTGTCGCTGGACCGCGACGGCGGAGAAGGCCTCCCGCCGGGCGTCGACCGAGCAGCCCACCGGGTCGTCCAGGAAGCGCTCACCAACGCGATGAAACATGCCCCTACCGCGCCCGTGCGGGTGCGTGTGTCCACCACCGACGGCACGACCACCGTCACGGTCACCAACCCGCTGCCGCCCGGCCTGCGACGCGGACCGGGCAGTAACGCCGGGCTGGCCGGCCTGCGCGAGCGGGTACGCCTGGCCGGTGGCGCGATCTCGGCCGGCCCGCGTGGGGAGCAGTTCGAACTCGTCGCTGTCCTGCCGCATCGGGGAGAGTCATGATCCGGGTGATGCTGGCCGACGACGAGGCAATGATCCGGGCCGGTGTCCGGGCCATCCTCGGCGTGGACCCCGCCATCGAGGTGGTCGCCGAGGCCGCCGACGGCCGGGAGGCGATCGCCCTCGCCCTCGCCCACCGTCCCGACGTCGCTCTGCTCGACATCCGGATGCCCCGGCTCGACGGGCTCGCCGCCGCCGCCGAAATCCTCCGTGTTCTGCCCGGAGCCGGGGTGGCCATGCTGACCACCTTCGGCGACGACGAGTACGTTGCCCGCGCGCTCGACAGCGGCGCACGCGGCTTCCTGCTCAAGTCCGGCAACCCGAGAGACCTGCTCGCGGGCATCCACGCGATCTCCGAAGGCGGCGCCTACCTGTCCCCGGACATCACCGCGCGGGTCATCGGCAAACTACGCTCGGCCGGCCTCGGTCGCGCCGGCGAGGCCCGCGCGAAGGTGCAGCAGCTCACCCAGCGGGAACGCGACGTTCTCGCCCTCATCGGCGCAGGTCTGTCCAACAGCCAGATCGCCCGCCGGCTGCACCTCGTCGAAGGCACCGTCAAAGGGCACGTCAGCGCCCTTCTCGCCCGGCTGGACCTCGGCAACCGCGTACAAGCTGCCATCCTGGCCCACGAAGCAGGCCTCACCGCCGAGTGACCGGTGCGGGAACCGGCTCCGGTGAGCCTCCCCGACCCGCGGCGGCGAGCCCGCGGCGAACCGCCGTTGTCGGTCCGGGTGACGCCTTATTCCTTCCGGCTGCCGGTGAGCACCCAAAGCCCAGGAGGTTGAGTACAACCCGACCGGGCCGGAGCAACCGGGCAAGATCAGCCGGTACGAGCGGATGCTACAGATCATTCAGGAGACCGGAGACGCCGGCATCAAGCCGGGCCGGATTCTCGCCCTTATGGTTGGCGAGGGCACCGCGTGGGACGAACGGACCTCCATGCGGCCACCGCCGACGCGATCGAAGACTCGACATCATCGGCGACCTGGTCTTCGGCCTGGTGGAGAGCGTCATCGGAATGCGACGCGACCTGTCCGCCTCTCATCGCTCGCGAAGCTGCACCGCTCGGTCGCGGCCGCAGCGCTGCGCCTCGTCGGGACCGGGAAACAGCCCGAGAATCTCGGGTAGCTCACCGGACCCGGCAGCGGCGCGGCGTCACCGGTCTTCGAGAAGGTCCCGCAGGGTCGACCGGTAGTACGCCAGCAAGGACGGTGAACCGCTCCAGGTCGGCTTGCGCGCCCCGTACGCCCGCTCGAGCGCGAGGAGGCCGTGGCAGGTCGCCCAGACCCGGTGGGCACGCTCCGCGCCGATCTGTTCCGCCGGCACCGCGACGACCCGGTCGATCGCCGCGATACGGACGTCGTCGGAGACCTCGAACTGACCGAGTGGATAGTCGAACACGAGCCGGTACGGTTCGGGGTGGCGCATCGACCAGTCGCGCAGCGCCAGTGCCCAGCCCTCAACCAGGGCGTCGGGCCGGCTCCCGGCCGGAGGGGTGATCTCGGCGACGAGATCGTCGACAAGGGACTCGTACACGGCCTCGACCATGCCGCGCCGGTTTCCGAACTTGGTGTAGACGCACATCGTCGAACGACCCGCTGCGGTCGCGACCTTGCGCACGGTCAGGTCGGCGATGCCCAAGCGCGCCGAAGTCATCCCCACCACGGACGCCACCCAACTGATCGCCCCGCTCGCCCAGGTCTTCGCGGTGGCGCTGGTGACCGCGCTCTTCATCGCGTACGGGCGGTCGAGCGGCCTGCTCGGCACGATCGGTTTCGCGTTGAACTTCGTCGCTCTCGCAGCCCTGGTCGGCGTCGAGTTCGTCATCAACCTGGTCTTCGCCCACCTGCCCAGCCCGACCATCGCCGAGCTGCGTGCCGGCCCTCTCGGCATCGCCCTGACCGTCGCCTCCGTGCTCTTCCTCCTCGGCACGTGGACATTCGTCGCAGCACTGTGGCGCGTCCCCGGCCCACCC
>NZ_SMJY01000126.1:0-18154 GCF_004348355.1 Micromonospora sp. KC721
AGCCGGCCCGACCCCGCCGGCGCCGCCGCTGGCCGTGGGTACTGCTGCTCAGCCTGGCCTGCTGCTGCGGCTGCCCGGCCTGGTTCGGCAAGCCGATGTGGGAGCAGTATCCGGCCGATGCGGCGCTGCCACCGCTGGTGGCCGACCTGACGCTGCGCGACGACGCGCGCAGCAAGGCCACCGCCAACCAGTTGACCACCGAGGTACGCGAGGCGAACCTGCTCGCCGAGGACGTCTTCGCCGGCGTCTACGACACCGGGGACGGCAAGCGGGTGACGGTCTTCGGCACCACCGGCTTCCGGCTCAGCCCCGAGGCGGACGCCGAGGATGAGATGACCCGGCTGACCGACACCTACCGGCTGGACCCCTCGGAGCCGGTGGAGACCGGGGTCCGGGGCCGGCACGCCCGCTGTGCCAAGGGTCACACCGACGGTGGCGTGGTGGTCTGCACCTCGGTCGACCACGGCAGCATCACCACCGCGGTCTTCACCCGGCTCTCCGTCGACGACAGCGCCCGCCTGCTGGAGGTGTTGCGCGGTCAGATCGTCACCAACGGGTAGCGCCGGGCGCGGCGTGCCCAACCGTGGGCCGACCCCACCAGCAGACCCCCGCAGGCGGGTCAGCCCGGTTCGCCGCGCCTGGGGGCGTAGCGGGGGACGTACTCCTGGCCGGTGAGCTTCTGGATCTCCGCCATCAACTCGTCGGTCATCGCGCGCAGCGAGGTGCGGTCGTCCGGGCGGCCGGTGAAGTCCAGTGGCTTGCCGAACCGGATGATGATCTTCGCTTTGCCCGGCCGGGGCACCCGGACCCCGATGGGCTGGGCCTTGTCGGTGCCGACCATGCCGACCGGGACGATCGGCACACCGGCCGCCACGGCGAGCCGGGCCGCGCCGGTGCGCCCCCGGTAGAGCCGCCCGTCCGGCGAACGCGTCCCTTCCGGATAGACCGCCACCAGCTCCCCCGACCGCAGCGCGGGAATGGCCGCGTCGAACGCGGACAGTGCCGCCCGTCCACCGGCCCGCTCCACCGGGATCGCACCCAAACCGGTGAGGACGAACTTCGACAACGCCCCCTTCACCCCGGAGCCGTTGAAGTACTCCGACTTGGCCCAGAACGCCAGGTGACGGGGGACCACGGTGCCGAGGAACAGTTCGTCGGCGACGGAGAGGTGGTTGCCGGCGAAGATCGCTCCGCCGGTCTCCGGGATGTGCTCCAACCCCTCCACGGTCGGGCGGAACGCCAACCGGAGCGCGGGCGCCACGGTGAGCTTGCCGATGGTGTAGAGCAGGGGCACTGGTCCTCCGGCGGTCGCGTACGAACAGGCGGTGTCACGGTAGCGGACCGCTGCCCGTCCACCCCAGCGGGTAGCCGCCCGCCCGACGGGTGGTCCCCGGCGCGACCCGCCGGCGGACCACCCGTCGGCAGGTCACACCCGCCGCACCACCACCGTCACCCGCTCACCCTCGCCGACCTCGCCGGCAAAGCCGTCGACACCCTCGACGAAGTCGACGCTGTCGGCCAGCACCTCCCGAGCCACGAAGTCCCGGTACGCCGACACCGCCGCGCGGACCTCCTCGCCGGCCGACAGCGCCACCACGATCCGGTCCGACACGTCGAGGTCGGCGTCCCGGCGGGCCTGCTGCACCACCCGGACCACGTCCCGGGCCAGTCCCTCCGCGGCCAACTCCGGAGTGACCTCGGTGTCCAGCACCACCACGCCCTCACCGCCGGGCAACGGCGCGGAGTGCTCGGCGTCGGCGGCGACCAGGCGCAGCTCGTACTCGCCCTCGGCGAGGGTCACCCCGGCGGCGACCGGGGTGCCGTCGACCAACTCCCACTCCCCCGCCTTGACCGCCTTGATGACCTGCTGGACGGCCTTGCCGACCCGCGGGCCGAGCGCCCGGGGCACCACGGTCAACACCTGCTGGCAGTGCTGCTGCACCTCGTCGGTGAACTCCACCGCCTTGACGTTGACCTCGTCGGCGACCAGGTCGGCGAACGGCCGCAGCTGCCCCGCCACCGGCGAGGCCACGGTCAGCCTCGACAACGGCAGCCGGACCCGCAGTCCCTTGGCCTTGCGCAGCGACAGCGCCACCGAGCAGACGTCCCGCACCGCGTCCATCGCCGCCACCAGGTCGTGGTCGGCCGGGAACTCCTCGGCGGACGGCCAGTCGGTCAGGTGCACCGACCGCTCGCCGGTCAGCCCCCGCCAGATCTCCTCGGCGGTCAGCGGCGCCAGCGGCGCCACCACCCGGCACAGCGTCTCCAGCACCGTCCACAGGGTGTCGAACGCGTCGGCGTCGCCGGACCAGAACCGGTCCCGGGAACGGCGCACGTACCAGTTGGTCAGCGCGTCCAGGTAGGACCGGACGGTGGCGCAGGCGCCGGAGATGTCGTACGCGTCCATCTGCGCCTGCACCGTCGACACCAGCTCGCGCGTCTTCGCCAGCACGTACCGGTCGAGCAGGTTGCCGGCGGCCTCGCCGCCACCGGTCGGCACGGCGTCGGTCGTCCGCTTCGCCCGGTAGCCGTCCGCGTTGGCGTAGAGCGAGAAGAAGTACCAGACGTTCCACAGCGGCAGCAGCACCTGCCGCACCGCGTCCCGGATGCCCGCCTCGGTCACCGGCATGTCGCCGCCGCGCAGCACCGGCGAGGACATCAGCATCCACCGCATCGCGTCCGACCCGTAGGAGTCGAACACGTGGTAGACGTCCGGGTAGTTGCGCAGGCTCTTGGACATCTTGCGCCCGTCGGAGCCGAGCAGGATGCCGTGGCTGAGGCAGTTGCGGAACGCCGGCCGGTCGAACAGCGCGGTGGCCAGCACGTGCATGGTGTAGAACCAGCCGCGGGTCTGCCCGATGTACTCGACGATGAAGTCGCCCGGGTAGTGGTGCTCGAACCAGTCGCGGTTCTCGAACGGGTAGTGCACCTGGGCGAACGGCATCGAACCGGACTCGAACCAGCAGTCCAGCACCTCCGGCACCCGGCGCATCATCGATCGCCCGGTCGGGTCGTCCGGGTTGGGACGGACCAGGTCGTCCACCGCCGGCCGGTGCAGGTCGGTCAGGCGTACGCCGAAGTCCCGCTCGATCTCTTCCAGCGAGCCGTAGACGTCGACGCGCGGGTAGGCCGGGTCGTCGGAGCGCCACACCGGGATCGGCGAGCCCCAGAACCGGTTCCGGCTGATCGACCAGTCCCGGGCGTTGGCCAGCCACTTGCCGAACGAGCCGTCCTTGATGTGCCCGGGCGTCCAGTTGATCTGCTGGTTCAGCTCGACCATCCGGTCCTTGAACCTCGTCACCGCCACGAACCAGGACGACACGGCCTTGTAGACCAGCGGGGTGTCACAGCGCCAGCAGTGCGGGTACGAGTGGGTGTAGGTGTCCTGCCGGAACACCACCCCCCGCTCCTTCAGCTCCCGGATCACCGGCTTGTTGACGTCGAAGACCTGCTCACCCTGATAGGGCGGGACCAGGGCGGTGAACCGGGTGTGGTCGTCCACCGTGACGACGGTCGGGATGCCGGCGGCGTTGCAGACGTTCTGGTCGTCCTCGCCGAAGGCCGGGGCCAGGTGGACGACGCCGGTGCCGTCCTCGGTGGTGACGAAGTCCGCGCCGAGCACCTGGTAGGCGTTCTCCCCGGCCTGCGCGACGAGGAAGTCGTACAGCGGGGTGTAGCGGCGGCCGGCCAGGTCCGCGCCGCGCACGACGCCGACCTGCTCGTACCCGTCCAGTTCCTTGGCGTACGCGGCGAGCCGGGCGGCGCCGACGACGTACCGCTGCCCGTCGCGCTCCAGCACCGCGTACTCGATGTCCGGGCCGACGGCGAGCGCCAGGTTCGACGGCAGGGTCCACGGCGTGGTGGTCCAGACGCCGAGGCGCACCGGCCCCCGCAGCAGTTCCGGCGCGTCGTCGTCGGGGGTGAGCGTGAACCACACCGACAGGGTCGGGTCGTGCCGGTCCCGGTAGACGTCGTCCATCCGGGTCTCGGTGTTCGACAGCGGCGTCTCGCACCGCCAGCAGTACGCCAGCACCCGGAAGCCCTCGTAGACCAGCCCCTTGTCGTACAGGGTCTTGAAGGCCCACATGACGCTTTCCATGTAGTCCAGGTCGAGGGTCTTGTAGTCGTTGCCGAAGTCGACCCAGCGGGCCTGCCGGGTGACGTAGCGCTCCCAGTCCTGGGTGAACTCCAGCACCGAGGTGCGGCACGCCTCGTTGAACCGGGCCACCCCGAGGTCGAGGATCTCCGCCTTGCTGGTGATGCCGAGCTGCTTCTCGGCGACCACCTCGGCGGGCAGGCCGTGGCAGTCCCAACCGAACCGCCGCTCCACCCGCCGCCCCCGCATGGTCTGGTAGCGCGGCACCACGTCCTTGACGTACCCGGTGAACAGGTGGCCGTAGTGCGGCAGTCCGTTGGCGAACGGCGGGCCGTCGTAGAAGACGTACTCGTTGTCGGCGGCGCCCGCGCCGCCGCCGGTGCTGTCCGATTGCCGGCGGGACGCCGGCCGCGCCTCGACGGACGCCTCGAAGGTCTTGTCGGCAGTCCAGTGTTCGAGGACCCGGCGCTCGACCGCGGGCAGGTCCGGGCTCGCCGGGACGCCGGCGGCGGTCGGGTCGTGCAACGGATAGACCATCGGGGGTCGCTCTCCTCAGCAGCAGCTCACTCGTGTGGGTCTGCGAGGACGAGCCCCACGGGTACGCCGTCACCGGCGCCCCCGGGCGAGGCCCGCGGTACCACCCCGCTTGACGGTCAGGATCGACCGCCCGCTCGTTGGCCGGCTGTGACGGGCCGGACCCGTCCGGTTCTACTGGGCCGGGGTGAGCCGGCTGTTCTTCCGGAGGCTCGCCGGTGATGGCCGGGTCATCGCCTTACGGTGCTCAACGATACTCGACCCGCCGCCGCACCCGCCGCCGAGTAATCCCGCCCACCGGCCGCGCCCTAGGCTGGGCAGGTGATCCGGATCGAGTTGGACGAGCCGACGCTGGCCCGCACCCGGATCGCCACCAGCCCGCTCTGGGAGGTGATGACCAGCCTGTACGTGCTGCACCGCAACCCGGGCGAGGCTCCCTGGCCGTACACCGGCTGGGCCCGGCACGCCCGGCGGGTGCTCGCCGAGGTGCCGGCGACCGGGCCGGCCCGGTTGCTGACCATCGGCTCCCGGGCCCCGGACTTCCTCAGCCCGGTCCCCACGTCGGCCGCGCCGACCCTGGCCCAGCAGCTCGCCGAGCTGCGCTCGACGCCGGCCGAGGTGATCGCGGAGCAGATTCCCCGTTACCACCGCCCCGATGACGTGCCCGCCTGGCTGCGCCGGTTCGTCACCGACCGGCAGGCGGCCCTGGACCGGCTCGCCGACGGCATTCAGGCGTACTGGGACGCGGCGATCGCGCCCTGGTGGCCGGCGATGCGGGCGGCGTTGGACGAGGAGGTGCTGCACCGGGCCCGCACGCTCGCCGCCGACGGTCCGGACGCGCTGCTGGGCGACCTGCACGAGCGGGTGCGCTGGGAGAAGCCGGTGCTGAGCCTGGTCAAGCCGCTGGAGCAACGGTTCGAGGCGGTGAACCAGCGGCTGCTGCTGATCCCGTTGATCTTCTCCCGGGGTGCGCTCGCCTGCTCCACCGACCATCCGGAGGTCGTCGCCGTCTCCTACCAGGCGCGGGGTGCCGCGCTGCTGGCCGAGAACGCGCCCGCGCCGACGGCGTCCAACGGCACCGATCGGCTCGCTGTGCTGGTCGGGCGGGGGCGGGCCCAGGTGCTGCGGGCGCTCACCCGGCCGGCCACCACCGCCGGCCTCGCCGCGACCCTTCAGCTGGCGCCGAGCACCGTCTCCGAGCAGCTCGCGGCGCTGCTCAACGCCGGGGTGGTGCATCGCCGTCGGGTCGGGCGGCGGGTGCTCTACGGCCTGGAGCCGGCCGGCCTGGCCCTGGTCCAGCTCATCGGCGACGAACCGCTGACCGCCTCTGCCTGAGCATTCGGTCCGATCCGAATTCGTTTCCCCGTCCATCCCGCCGCCCCTAGCCTCCCGCCATGAGCGAGTACGCGATCGAGGCGAGCGGGTTGCGCCGCACCTACCGCAGCCGCACGGGATGGTTGCGCCCCCAGCGCCGGGAGGTGCAGGCGGTCCGCGGCGTCGACCTGACGGTCGGCAACGGGGAGCTGTTCGGCCTGCTGGGCCCGAACGGCGCTGGCAAGACGACCACCATCAAACTGCTGAACACCCTGCTCATCCCGACCGCAGGGACGGCCCGGATCTGCGGCTTCGACGTGGTCGGGCAGACCCGGGAGGTACGCCGCCGGATCGGGTACGTCTTCGGCGGTGACCGGGGCCTCTACGACCGACTCTCCGCGCGGGACAACCTGCGGTACTTCGCCGAGCTGTACGGCGTGCCGGGCCGGGAGCAGAAGCGGCGTATCGCCGAGCTGCTGGAGCTGGTCCGGTTGACGGGCCGGGAGAACGAGCGGGTCGAGGGCTACTCGCGGGGTATGCGGCAGCGGCTGCACATCGCCCGGGGGCTGCTGCACCGGCCACGGGTGCTCTTCCTGGACGAACCGTCGATCGGTGTGGACCCGGTGGCCGCCCGGGAACTGCGGCAGACCGTCGCCGAGCTGGCCGCCACCGGCACCACCGTCCTGCTGACGACGCACTACATGGCCGAGGCGGACGAGCTGTGCGGCCGGATCGCGGTGATCGCCGGCGGCCGGATCCAGGCCCTCGGCACTCCGGCAGAGCTGCGACACCACGCCGACGGCCGGCGGGTGCTGGAGGTGGAGGCGTACGGGGTGACCGATGACCGGCTGGCGGTCATCCATGCCCTGCCCGGGGTGCGGGAGGCGAGCCTGGAGGTGGTCGGGGCCGCGCAGGTGCTCGCCGTGCAGTCCGACGCGCGGGTCGACGTACAGGCCGACGTGCTGCGGGCGCTGGACGGCGTCCGGCTGGGCCGGGTGACCGCCCGGCAGCCCACCCTGGAGGACGCGTACGTGGCGATCGTCAACCGGGTGGACGGGCGCCGGGCCGCCGAGGCGGTGCCGGCGTGAGGACCCTGCGGATGATCGTAATCGCTGCGTTGCTGCACGCCAAGCAGCTCAGCCGGTCGCCGTTCGAGATCGCCACCGCGCTGATCGTCCCGGTGGTACAGGCCACCCTGGCGGTCTACCTGTTCCGGGCCGGCGGCGAGCCGGGCCGAATGCTGGAGGCGGCGGTCGGCGCGGGCCTGATGGGCGTCTGGTCGTCGGTGCTGTTCGGCTCGGGCGGGGCGATCCAGAACCAACGCTGGCTCGGCACCCTGGAGATGATCATGTTGGCGCCCCGGCCACCCGCGTTGGTGATCCTGCCGATCACCATGGCCACCGCACTCACCGGCACCTACGCCATGGCCGCCACCCTGTTGTGGGGCCGGTTGCTCTACGGCATCCCGCTGGACTTCGCCAATCCCGTCGCGTTCGCCGTGGCGGTGCCCGGCTGCATCGTCGGGCTGGGCATGTTCGGTCTGCTGCTGGCGTCGACGTTCGTGCTGCTGCGCAACGCCAACGCGCTGACCAACACGCTGGAGTACCCCATCTGGCTGGTCTCCGGGATGCTCGTGCCGATCACGGTGCTGCCCGGGTGGACCGGCCCGATCGCGGCGGTACTACCCACCACGTGGGGCGCCCGGGCGGTCCGCGAGGCCGCCACCGGCAGCGGTGCGGTCTGGCCGTCGCTCGGCGTCTGCCTGGCGATCAGCATCGGCTGCCTGGCGGCCGGCGCGCTGATGATGACGTACGTCGAGCGGCGGGCGCGGGCCGCCGCCACGCTGGCGCTGGCCTGAGGAGCGACGATGACCGACCTGTTCCGGCTGGTGGGCACCGGTGGCGTGATCGCCTACCGGGCGCTGTTCAACTGGACCACCCCGGCGATGTTCGTCGGCACCCTGCTCGTCGGACCGCTGTTCCAGCTGCTGTTCTTCGCGTACCTGGGCCGGCAGCTCGGGGTCGCCGACGACCGCTTCTACATCGTCGGCAACGCGGTGCTGGCCGCGTCGCTGGCGTGCGTGTTCGGCGGCACCATGGCGGTGTCGAACGAGCGGCGCTTCGGCACCCTCGGGCACGTGCTGCTGTCGCCGCGCAGCCGCACGGCGATCTTCCTCGGCCGGGCCCTGCCGTACGCCGGCAACGGCCTGCTCATCGCGGTGACCACGCTGGGCGCAGCCGCGTTCCTGCTCGGTCTGCGGATACCCGTGTCGGCGCTGCCGGCCCTGCTGCTCACCCTCGCCGTGGCGGCGCTGTCCTGTGGTTTCTTCGGCCTGGCCCTGGGTGCGCTGGGCCTGCGTTTCCGCGACGTCTGGCTGGTGTCCAACGTGTCGGTGGCGCTGCTGCTCCTGCTCACCGGCGTGAATGTGCCGGCCGCCGAACTTCCGGCCGGGATGCGCCTGGCGGCCCAGTTCCTCCCGATCACCCACGCGGCCGAGGCCGCCCGCCGCCTCGCGGCCGGTGACGGTCTGTCCGCGGCGGCGGCCCCGCTGGTGGCGGAGGCGGCGGTCGGCCTGGCGTACGCGGTCCTCGCCGCCGCCCTACTGAAGCTCTTCGAGGCCGAGTCCCGTCGCCACGCCTCGCTGGACACCCTCTGAGCCCACCGGGCACTGATCACGATGGGGTCGACGGCAAGCCGTCGACCCCATCGTGATCAGCCGCCGGGGTCGGGGCGGACTACGGGGCCGGCAGGGTGGTGGTCCACAGGGAGCGGCCGTCACGGTCGCGGAGGTGGACCGTGAGGGCGCGGCTTGCGGCGTCGATGTTCACCTCACCGAAGTGCTGGAAGCCCTCCGCGGGTGAGGTGTTGGCGCGTGGCGGCGCGTGCACGAACACGGCCCTCGGACCGAACGTGCCGTCGAGGCGGTTCGGGCCGAACGCGCCGGCGTGCGCCGGGCCGGAGACGAACTCCCAGAACGGCGTGAAGTCGGCGACCGCTGCCCGCGCCGGGTCGTAGTGGTGCGCCGCGGTGTAGTGCACGTCGGCGGTGAGGAACACGATCCCGGTCACCCCGGCCCGGTGTGCCGCGGCGAGCACCTGCGCGAACTCCAGCTCCCGACCCGCCGGCGCCCCCGGGTCGCCCTGGGCCACGCCCTCCAGGGCGGTCGACCCGTCCGGCACCACCAGACCGAGCGGCAGGTCGATCGCGATCACCTTCCAGGTCGCCCGCGAGCGGGTCAGCTCCCGGATCAGCCACTCCCGCTGCTCGCGGCCGAGCAGGCCCCGACCCGGGTCGGGGTACGTGTTGCCGTCGTTCGGGTCCTTCCAGGTCCGCATGTCGAGGACGAAGACGTCCAGCAGCGGCCCGTACGGCAGCCGCCGGTACAGCGGGCCGCGAACCGGGGTGGGCAGCCACTCGTCGAAGGCCTGCCGGGCGCGGGCGGCGAGCACGTCGACCCGCTTCTCGGTGTACCGGGCGTCGGTCAGCACCTCACCCGGGTACCAGTTGTTGGTCACCTCGTGGTCGTCCCACTGGTTGACCTGCGGCACCTCGGCGACGAACGCGCGCAGGTGCTCGTCGAGCAGGTTGTACGCGTACTGGCCCCGGAACTCGGCCAGCGTCTCGGCGACCTTGCTCTTCTCCGGCGTCACCAGGTTCCGCCAGACCCGCCCGTCCGGCAGCGTCACGGTCTCGGTCAGCGGGCCGTCGGCGTATACCGTGTCACCGCTGCACAGGAAGAAGTCGGGGCGGGCGGCCCGCATCGCGGCGAAGATCGACATGCCGCCGAAGTCGGGCGCGATGCCCCAGCCCTGCCCGGCGATGTCACCGGTCCAGACGAACCGCACGTCGCGGCGCTCCCGCCCACCGGGGGCGGTGCGCAGCGACCCGGTGAGCGGCTCGCTGACCAGCCCCGGCCGGTCCAGGCTCTCCACCCGCACCCGGTAGTACAGGCGCTCGCCGCAGGGCAAGCCGCGCAGCCGCACCTTCCCGGTGAAGTCCCTGGTCGGGTCCAGCACCGGCCCACGCAGCCGCCGGGCCCCGCGCAGGTCCGGCCGCCGGCTCACCTCCACCAGCATCCGGCCCGGCCGGTCCGCCCGGGTCCACACCACGGCCGACTCGGCGGACACGTCGCCGCTCTGCACCCCATGGCTCAGCACGGGGCGGCCCGACGGGCGCCACCCGGGCGCGCCGGGCACGCGGGCGGCCGCGCCGGCTCCGCCGAGAAGCGCACCGCCGGCGACTCCCGCGCCCGCCACCAGGCCGGTTCGCAGCAGCGTACGTCGATCAAGCTCGGTCATCTTTCCTCCCGGATCGGGGACTGACCCCGTCGGTCTACCGAGCCGACATGACCGGCGGTCGCGACCCGGGTGACCGCAGTGGGAACGGCGGCTGTCGTGCCGCATGACCAGCGTCACACCCCTGTGCCGTCACGCCGGCTGGCGCCGGCTCGTCGGATCCGTGTCCGACACCGACAGGGGAGGTTGTCATGCAGCGAATCAACGTGGCCGAGGTGGCGCCGGAGGCGTACCAGGCGGTGCTGGGGCTGGAGCGCTACGTCCGGGCGAACGTCGAGCACACCGTGCTGGAACTGGTCAAGCTGCGGGCGTCGATTTCGAACGGCTGCGCGTTCTGCGTCGACATGCACAGCCGCGAGGCGCTCGCGGCGGGCGAGTCGAACCGGCGGCTGTTCGCGGTGGCCGCCTGGCGGGAGGCACCGTTCTTCGACGAGCGGGAGCGGACCGCGCTGGCGCTCACCGACGCGGTCACCCGCCTCGGCGAGCACGGCGTCCCCGACGACGTCTGGGACGACGCGGCGAAGGTGTGGTCGCAGAAGGAGCTGGTCGACCTGGTGATGGCGATCGCCACCATCAACGTGTGGAACCGGATCGCGGTGACCACCCGCGCCCAGCCCCCGGCCGAGGTCTGAGCTCCGGACACGACGACGCCCGGGCCGGATCACCGGCCCGGGCGTGGTGACGGCTCAGCCCAGCCCGGGGAACCAGAGCGCGATCTCCCGCTTGGCGCTGTCGACCGAGTCCGAGGCGTGCACCAGGTTCTCCCGGTTCGACAGGGCCAGGTCGCCGCGGATGGTGCCGGCGGCGGCCCGACGGCCGTCGGTGACGCCGATCATGCCCCGGACCACCTCGATCACCTGGTCACCGGCGAGCACCAGCGCCACCAGCGGCCCACTGGTCATGAACGCCTTCAGCGGCGGGTAGAACGGCTTGTCCACATGCTCGGCGTAGTGCTGGTCGGCGAAGTCGCCGTCCAGCGTCCGCGTCTGCATGGCGTCGATCCGCAGGCCCTTGCGCTCGAAACGGGAGATGATCTCACCGACCAGGCCCCGGCGGACCGCGTCAGGCTTGATCAGTACGAGCGTGCGCTCGTCCGGGCTGCTGGACACGCTGGGTTCCTCCTGTGCGCACAAGACGGTCGGGCTGGGTACGGTCAGCCTACCGACCCGGTCCCGGTGTCGGCCCGGCGGCCGTTCCTTCCCTCGGTTGCCGGATCGGCCTAGCCTGGCCATGACCCCCGGGAGGTCCACTGTGGCGAATGGCGGAAACCGTCCCATCGCACCGGTACGCAAGCTGATCGCCGCGGTGCTGGGCACCGTGGCCACGTTCATCGTGCTGTTCGGCCTCGGCATGACGAGCTGGGCGATCGTGGCCCTCGGCGTGGCCCTGCTGGTGTTGGCCGTCGCCCTGGCCACCGTACGCGCCGGCGGGCGCACCTGGGTGGTCGGTGTGGGGCACGTGCACAGCGCCTCCGAACCGCCCACCCAGTACGCCTTCGGCCGCTGTGAACTCCAGCTGGTGATCGACGCGCCCGGCATGCCGCCCCGCTCCAAGAAAATCATCGAGCCGCGGGTACCGGTGGCGAAGTGGCCGTCGCTCGGGCAGGCCCTGCCGATCCGGGTGGCGCTGGACGACCAGCGGCACATCCGGGTGCTCTGGGACGAGGTACCCACCCACGCCGAGAGCGCCGTCGCGGCCGACCTGCCCCCGGAGTACGCCGGCACCGAACCGGTCGAGGATGTGCTGATCGCGCAGGAGGACCCGCCGTGGGTCGGCCGCCCGGCCGACGACGACCTCCACGACGACCTGCGCGACGAGTTCCGCGACCCGCCGCCGGCCGACCCGCTCGGCGACCCGCTGGGCGCGCCGGTGACGCCCGAGCAGCGGGAGCCGGTGGTGGTCCACCAACGGCCCGGCGGGCCGGTGGTGCTGGAGGGCATCCTCGTCGAACAGCCGCAGACCGGGCTGCCCCACCGGGCCACCCCCGCGCCCCGGCCGCCCGCCGAGGAACGTTTCGACGCGCCGACGGCCGGCCCGTTCGACGACCCGGTCGACGTCGCGCTGGACGACCCGCGGTCGACGGACCGGATCGACCCAGACGAGCTGGACGAGGCGATCTTCGGGTACGACCCGGAGGCGGAGCCGACGGACGGCACCGCTCCGATCAGCGGCGTCGGCCTAACCCTGTTGGTCACCGACCTGTCCCGCTCGCTGGATTTCTACCGGTCGCTCGGCTTCACCGAGGTCGACCGGGGCTCCGGCAACGCGGTGCTCGCCTCCGGCGGCACCCGGCTGGTACTGCGCGAGATCACCGAGGCCGCCCCGGTCAGCCGCCGGCTGGTGCACGTCAACCTGGAGGTCGACGACATCGACGCCGCCTACCACCGGCTCAAGGACTCCGGCGTCAGGTTCACCTACGCACCCCGGGTGGTCAACCGGGGCAGCCGGCTGGAGGTCTGGGCCGCCGCCTTCCGTGACCCGGACGGCCACGGCGTCGCGCTGACCCAGTGGCGGGAACGCGCCGAGGCGTGACCGGCCGAACCGCCGGTACGCCGACGGCCCGGCCCGCTCAGCCCAGGACGACCCGGCGCACGTGCAACCCGTACGCCCACACCAGGCCGAACATCACGCCCAGCCCGAACAGCGACCAGTGCAGCAGCCCGCAGAGCAGCAGCAACCCCTGCAGCACGGTGCCGGCGTGCCAGGCCCACCACCGGCGCATCATCCCGGCCAGCACTACACAGGCGGTCGCCAGCGCGACGATCGCCGCGATGGCGGGCCCGCCCAGGTCCCCGCCGACCAGCCGGATCGGCTGGATCGCCAGCAGCAGCACCACCGCCTCCAGGACGAGGAGCCCGGCGCCCAGCCCTCGCATCGCCTTCTCCGGGTCGCGCAGCCCGGAGCGGCGTCGACCCTCGGGCCCGGCATCCGGGCGTTTTCCGGCCGGGTCGGTCATCGCTTCAAAAGCCGGCGGGCGTCGGCCACGGTCACCACCGATCCGGTGATCAGCACACCCACCCCGGCGAGCTCGCCGGGAACGTTCACCTCGGTCTCGGCGACGGCCGCCTCGATGGCGTCGGGCATCGCTTCGGCGACCTGCACCCGCTCGGGCCCGAAGACCTCGCGGGCCAGCTCGGCCAGGTCGTCGGCGGGCATCGCCCGGGGCGAGCTGTTGCCGGTCACCACGATCGAGTCGAGCACCGGCTCCAGCAGTTCCAGCAGGCTGGTGGCGTCCTTGTCGGCGAGCACCGCCAGCACCCCGACCAGCTTGCTGAAGGCGAACTCCTCCTGCAACGCGGTCACCGTGGCGGTCATCCCGTGCGGGTTGTGCGCGCCGTCGAGCAGAATCGTCGGCGCGTTGCGTACCTTCTCCAGCCGGCCCGGCGAGCTGGTCGCGGCGAAACCTTCCCGGACGGTCTCCACGTCGAGCTGCCGCCGGGCTCCCGCGCCGAGGAACGCCTCGACCGCGGCGAGCGCCACCGCCGCGTTCTGCGCCTGGTGCGCGCCGTGCAGCGGGACGAACACCTCCTCGTACACCCCGCCGAGGCCCTGGATGCTCAGCACCTGCCCACCGACGGCGACGGCCCGGCGCAGCACACCGAACTCGGAGCCCTCGCGGGCGACGGTCGCGCCCACCTCCACGCAGCGTTCCAGGATGGGCCGGGCCGCCTCGTCGTCCTGCGCCGCGCAGATCACCGTGGCCCCCTGGTGGATGATCCCCGCCTTGTGCAGGGCGATGTCCTCCAGCGTGTCGCCGAGCCACTCGGTGTGGTCCAACCCGATCGGCGTCAGCACCGCCACGCCGGCCTGGAGCACGTTGGTGGCGTCCTCCGCGCCGCCGAGCCCCACCTCGACCACCGCCACGTCGACGGGCGCGTCGGCGAACGTCGCGAACGCCAGCGCGGTGGTCAGGTCGAAGTAGGTCAGCGGCTCGGACGACCGCTGGTCGACCAGCTCGGCCAGCGGTGCCACCTCGCGGTACGTCGCGACGAAGCGTTCCTCGCTGACCGGCTCGCCGTCCAGACTGATCCGCTCCCGCACCGTCTCCAGGTGCGGGCTGGTGTACCGCCCGGTGTGCAGGCCGAAGGCCCGCAGCAGCGAGTCGATCATCCGGGCCGTGGACGTCTTGCCGTTGGTTCCGGTCAGGTGGATCGCCGGGTACGCCCGCTGCGGGCTGCCCAGCAGGTCGAGCAGGGACTCGATGCGGTCCAGCTCGAACACCATGCGGGTGAAGCCGCGGCTGGCCAGCTCGGCGTCGACGGCGGCGAATTCGGTGTGGTCGGTCACGAGGGAAGCGCCTCCAGCGCGGCGTCGATCCGCAGAAGGTCGGCCTCGGCGGTCGCCAACCGTTCCCGGATCTTCGCCACCACGTGCTCGGGGGCCTTGCCCACGAAGGCCGGGTTGTCCAGCTTCGCGCGGGCCTGCGCGACCTCCTTCCCGGCGGCGGCGCGGTCCTTGGTGAGCCGGGCGCGCTCGGCGGCCACGTCGATCGAGCCCCGGGTGTCCAGTTCGACGCTGACCTCGCCGGGCATGGCGAGGGTCGCGCTGGCCTGGAAGCCGTCACCGGGGGCGTCGAGCCGAACCAGGGAGCGGATCAGCCGCTCGTGCCCGGCGATACCCGCCACCGCCAGCCCGTCGAGCCGCGCCGCCACCCGCTGCGTCGGCCGCAGCCCCTGGTCGGAGCGGAACCGCCGGATCTCGGTCACCACCCGCTGGACGGTGCCGACCTCGGCCTCCGCGGCGTCGTCGATCCCGGTACGGTCGGCGACCGGCCAGGATGCCGTCATGACCGTCTCGCCGCCGGTGAGCGCGGTCCACAGCTCCTCGGTGACGAACGGGATGACCGGGTGCAGCAGTCGCAGCAGCTGGTCCAGCACGTGCCCGAGGACCCGGCGGGTGGCCTCGGCCGCTGCGCCGCCCTCGGCGAGCACCGGCTTGCTCAGCTCCACGTACCAGTCGCAGACATCGTCCCAGGCGAAGTGGTACAGCAGGTCGCAGACCTTCGCGAACTCGTACGCCTCGAACTGCTCGTCCACCTCGGCGGTGACGTGCGCCAGCCGGGACAGGATCCACCGGTCGACCGTGGACAGCTGGTCGGCGGCCGGCAGCGGCCCCTCGGTGTGCGCGCCGTTGAGCAGCGCGAACCGGGTAGCGTTCCACAGCTTGTTGCAGAAGTTGCGGGAGCCCTGGCACCACTCCTCGCTGACCGGCACGTCGCCACCCGGGTTCGCGCCCCGGGCCAGGGTGAACCGGGTGGCGTCCGCGCCGTACCGGTCGATCCAGTCCAGCGGGTCGACCACGTTGCCGAACGACTTGGACATCTTCTTGCCGTGCTGGTCGCGGACCATGCCGTGCAGGGCCACCGTGTCGAACGGCTGCACCCCGTCCATCGCGTACAGGCCGAACATCATCATCCTGGCGACCCAGAAGAACAGGATGTCGTAACCGGTGACGAGCACGCTGGTCGGGTAGAACTTCGCCAGGTCGGCGGTCCGCTCCGGCCAGCCGAGGGTGGAGAACGGCCACAGGCCACTGGAGAACCAGGTGTCCAGGACGTCCTCGTCCTGCCGCCAGCCCTCGCCGGTGGGTGGCGTCTCGTCGGGGCCGACGCAGACGATCTCCCCGTCCGGGCCGTACCAGACGGGGATGCGGTGGCCCCACCAGAGCTGCCGGGAGATGCACCAGTCGTGCATGTTGTCGACCCAGGCGAAGTAGCGCTTGGCCAGCTCGGCCGGCTCGATCGTCACCCGCCCGTCGCGGACGGCGTCGCCGGCGGCCTTGGCCAGCGGGGTGGTGTTGACGAACCACTGCAGCGACAGCCGCGGCTCGACCGTGGTCCGGCAGCGTGAGCAGTGCCCGACCGCGTGCACGTACGGCCGCTTCTCGGCGACGATCCGGCCCTGCTCGCGCAGCGCCGCGACGATCGCGGGGCGGGCCTCGTACCGGTCCAGCCCCTGGAACGGGCCGTGCGCGGTGATGACACCCCGCTCATCCATGATCGTGAGCGACGGCAGGTCGTGGCGCTGGCCGATCTCGAAGTCGTTCGGGTCGTGCGCCGGCGTCACCTTCACCATGCCGGTGCCGAAGGCCGGGTCGACGTGCTCGTCGCCGACGATCGGGATCCGGCGGCCGGTCAGCGGCAGCTCGACCTCGGTGCCGATGAGGTGCCGATACCGCTCGTCGGCGGGGTGCACCGCCACCGCGGTGTCGCCGAGCATCGTCTCGGCGCGGGTGGTGGCTACCACGACCTCGTCGCTGTACCGGATCGAGACCAGTTCGCCCTCGTCGTCGGTGTGCTCCACCTCGATGTCGGACAGCGCGGTGAGGCAGCGCGGGCACCAGTTGATGATCCGGTTGGCCCGATAGATCAAGCCGTCGTCGTACAGCTTCTTGAACATGGTCTGCACGGCGCGGGACAGGCCCTCGTCCATGGTGAAGCGCTCGCGGTCCCAGTCGACGGAGTCGCCGAGGCGACGCATCTGGCCGAGGATGGCGCCGCCGGATTCGGCCTTCCACTGCCAGACCCGCTCGACGAACTTCTCCCGGCCGAGGTCGTGCCGGGACAGCCCCTGCCCGGCGAGCTGCCGCTCGACCACGTTCTGGGTGGCGATGCCGGCGTGATCCATGCCGGGCAGCCAGAGCGCCTCGTGGCCCTGCATCCGCTTGCGGCGCACCAACGCGTCCTGAACGGTGTGGTCGAGCGCGTGTCCCATGTGCAGCGAGCCGGTGACGTTCGGCGGCGGGATGACGATGGCGAAGGGAGGCTTGTCACTTTCCGCCGATGCCCGGAAGTGGCCGGCGGCTACCCACTGCTCGTACCGTCGCTGCTCTACCTCGCCGGGCTGGTACTGGCCGGCGAGGGTCGGGGCGTCGGGGCGTCGGGCATCCAGTCTCTCGGTCACCCTGAAAGTCTACGGAGCGCTTCGGCGGACCTGACGTGCGCCACCTCTCCCTCGCGTACGGTGGCGAACATGTCCGACGCACATCTCAGCGAGCGCGAGCTGATCGACGGGCCGGAACCGGTCCACCTGTCCGACGAGCCGATCCGGCTGAGCAACCACGACCCGGCGGCCGACGCCGACACCGGGGCCCGGCCGTTCCGCAGACGGCGGGTCGCCCTGGGCGTCGCACTCGCCGTCGCGTTGGGCGGCCTCGGTGCCTTCGGCACCCTGGGATGGCGGATCGCCGAGCAGAAGGACACCCGGTTGGACACCCCGCAGAGCGTGGCCGGCCTGACCCGGGACGACTCGGAGGGGGCGCGCAGCACCGCCGACTACCTGCGCAGCGGCTTCGCCGCCGACATCGAACTGGACTACAGCTTCGGCACCGTCTATCGCGATCCGGCCGGGGCGACCGACTCCCCGGTGTTGCTGTTCGGCGGCACGGCGCTGATCTGGCGACCGGAGCGGGATCTGGACAGCCTCTTCGGGTTGATGGCCGATGAGACCGGCAAGGTGGCCGGGCTGCGCGAGGTGTCGGCGGGCCGGTTCGGGGGCGTGATGAAGTGTGGCACCACCCGTGGCACCGAGGGCTTCACCGTGTGCGGCTGGGCCGACCACGGCAGCGCAGTGATGGGAATGTTCCCGAACCGTTCGGTGGACGATGCCGCCGGCCTGTTCCGGCAGATCCGCGAGGCCATCCAGACCCGGGGCTGACGGCCGGTCCGCCTCCCCGGCTCTCCCCCGGGTACGCACACCGACGCTAGCTTCGGCCAGTCGTGGCTGGTGTTTTCGGGGGGGAATGCAGTTCAGGGCCACCCCCGGCCGGGGGTGGCCCTGAACTATGAAAATTGTCCGGCGGTGTCCTACTCTCCCACACCCTCACGAGTGCAGTACCATCGGCGCTGGAGGGCTTAGCTTCCGGGTTCGGAATGTTACCGGGCGTTTCCCCTCCGCCATGACCGCCGTAACACTAT
>NZ_SMJY01000127.1:0-17900 GCF_004348355.1 Micromonospora sp. KC721
GCGTGGCCCCCTGGGGAATCGGGTGGTGGTCGGCCGTAGGCTGGGGACGTGACGGTACGTGTACGCTTCGCCCCTTCCCCGACCGGTATGTTCCACGTCGGCGGTGCCCGCTCGGCGCTGCAGAACTGGATCTACGCCAAGCAGCAGGGCGGGGTGTTCGTGCTGCGCATCGAGGACACCGACGCCGCACGCAACAAGCCCGAATGGACCGAGGGCATCCTGTCCGCGCTGGACTGGATCGGCATCGCCCGCGACAGCTACGAGGGGCCGTACTTCCAGTCGTCGTACGCCGCCGAGCACCGCGCCGCCGCGCAGCGGCTGCACGACGCCGGCCGCGCCTACTACTGCGACTGCACGCGGGAGGTGGTGCAGGCTCGCACCGGCTCGCAGTACGCCGGCTACGACGGCTACTGCCGTGACCGTGGCCTGGAGCCGGGTGCGGGCCGCGCGCTGCGCTTCCGGACGCCCGACGAGGGCGAGACCGTGGTGGTCGACCTGATCCGCGGTGAGCCGACCTTCGAGAATCGGCTCATCGAGGACTTCGTCATCGCCCGTGGCGACGGTTCCCCGGTGTTCCTGCTGGCCAACGTCGTGGACGACCTGACCATGGGGATCACCCACGTGATCCGGGCCGAGGAGCACCTGCCCAACACCCCGAAGCAGCAGTTGCTCTGGGACGCGCTCGGGGTGAAGCCGCCGGTCTGGGCCCACGTGCCGGTGGTGGTCAACGAGAAGCGACAGAAGCTCTCCAAGCGCCGCGACAAGGTGGCCCTGGAGGCGTACCGGGACGAGGGTTACCTCGCCGACGCCATGCGCAACTACCTGATGCTGCTCGGTTGGGCACCCTCGGGCGACCGGGAGATCGTGCCCTGGTCGGTGATCGAGGAGGAGTTCCGGCTGGAGGAGGTCAACCCCTCCCCCGCCTTCTTCGACGAGAAGAAGCTGCGCGCGTTCAACGGCGAGTACATCCGCGCGCTGCCGGTCGACGAGTTCGTCGCCGCCTGCCAGCCGTGGCTGAGCGGCACCGACACCATCGCCCCGCCGCCGTGGCGGCCCGAGGAGTTCGACGCCGAGGTGTTCGCCGCCGTGGCGCCGCTGGCGCAGACCCGGATCGCGGTGCTCAGCGAGATCGTGCCGAACGTCGACTTTCTCTTCGTGGCCGATCCGCTGATCGACGAGGCCGCCTGGGCCAAGGCCATGAAGGAGGGCGCGGCCGAACTGCTCGACGCGGCGATCGCCGGGTACGAGGCGCTGGCATCCTGGGACGCCGACGCGCTGAAGTCGACCCTGGAGGCGGTCGGCGCCGAGCGCGGGCTGAAGCTGGGCAAGGCGCAGGCGCCGGTCCGGGTCGCGGTCACCGGCCGCACCGTCGGGCTGCCGCTGTTCGAATCGCTGCAGGTGCTCGGCCGGGAGCGTACCCTGGCCCGGTTGCGCGCCGCCCGGGTCCGCCTGGTCTGACGGGTACGCCATCCCCGGCCGGGCGGCCGGGGATGGCTCAGGACCCCGCGGCGCAGCAGCGTGCGGCGGGGAAAGCTCAGGACCGCCGGCGGCGTAGCAGCAGCGCGCCGCCGAGCGCCACGGCCAGACCGGCGCCGAGCAGCCAGGGCCAGACTGGCGTGCCCTGGTTACCGGCGGCGGCCGGGGCCGGTCCGGTGGTGGTCGGGGCGCTTGCGCCCGGGGTGCCGGCCTGCGCGGGGGTCGTCGGCGCGACGGGGGAGGTGCTCACGGACGGGGTGGCGCTCGGCGCGGGCGACGACACCCCGGTGGTGAGGGTGAAGGTCACCTCTCCCTGCACCGGGTGGCCGTCGCCGGAGGCCACCCGATAGCCCACGATGTACTCGCCCGCCGGCCCGGGGGCGAACGGCACACGTACCCGGTTACCGGTGAAGCGCGGCTCGCCGCCGGCGGCCGGCACCCGACCCGGACCGACCACGGTGATCCTCGTGGTCGCCGGGTCCAGTTTCGACAGGAACCGCAGCTCCACCTGGGCCGGCGCGGTCGCCACCCGAGCCCCGTCGGCCGGGTTGCTGCCGGTCAGTGAGTTGTGCGCGACGGCCGGTGCCGCCGGCAGCAGAAGCGACACACCGAGCGCCGCGCCCATAACCACTGGCGTGGCGCGCGCCACACGTGCGACCCTGCCCCCCATGAGTCCCTCCGCAAAGGTACGATCCGCCCGCTGATCAAGGGTTGACCGTTCGTCGGATCCGGATCACAAATATTTCCACATACTGGTCGAGCAGCTGCAACCGATCGCCGTCCCACGGAGTCTCTGCGGTGGGCACCCGCCCGCGGCACGGTCACCGCCGTCGGCACACCAACGCGTGACCTGCAGCACAGCCATCCATCGAACGGGGCGAGGAGGCGGCGATGGTCGGACGGACGAGGCGGATGCTCGGGGTGCTCGCGGCGGTGACGGCGGCCCTGCTGTTGGGCCTGGGCACCGGTGCGCCGGCCCGGGCGGCCGGTGCCGCGCCGAAGCCGGCACCCGGGGTGGACATCACCGGCGTCGGGCTCGACGGGCCGCTGCGGCTGCGCTCGGACACCCAGTCCGCTCTCGTGCTAGCGGTGATCGACCAGGTCAACTGGTTCAGCCGCACCGGAGCGCGCACCGGCCCGAAGGTGGCCGACCTCGGTCCGAAGTACACCGTCGTGGTGCTCGCCGGGGACACCCCGAAGCAGACCTTCGACCTCTACCCGCTGGCCAAGGGCGGCCCTCGGGTGTACCGGCCGGCGAAGCAACCCGACGGGCGCAAGACCAGCGCGGGCTGGTTCCTCGGCCGGCTCAACATGTCCGAGACCCTGCGCCACGCCGGCGTGCCGCTGGAGCGGCGGTTCGACACCCTCAGCGGTGGCATCGGCGGCGGTGAACGGGTCATCCCAGAGGACGCGATCAACCCCGCCCGGGACATCGACACCGCGATCACCGAACTGCAGCGCCTGCTCCTGCTCAACCTGGGCGTGGTGCTCGTGATCACCACGGGGCTGGCCGGCATCGCCCTGCTGGTCCGCCGCCGCACCCGCTGACCAGGCCCGACCCCGGGGCCGGGCTCAGCTCACCAGGCCCGACCGGGGGCCGGGCTCAGCTCACCAGGCCCGACCGGGGGCCGGGCTCAGACCTCCAGCACCACCTTGCCGCGGACGTGCCCGGCCTGCACCAGGCGCTGCGCCGCCGCGGCCTGGGCCAGCGGGAACGTCCGCTCGACGTGCACGGTGAGCCGCCCGGCGTCGACCAGGCCGGCCAGCACCGTCAGGTCCGGGGTGGACGGGGTGACGAACAGGTAGCTGCCACCCAGCCGGGTGACGTGCTCCGGGTCGGCGACGGAGACCAGCCGGCCCGGGCGGGACAGCAGTGCGGCGGAGACGTGCAACGCCTCCCCGCCGAACAGGTCGAGCGCCACGTCCACCCCGTCCGGCGCGACCGCCCGGACCCGCTCGGCCAGCCCCACCCCGTGGCGGACCGGCTCGGCACCGAGCGAGCGGACGAAGTCGTGGTTGGCCTCGCCCGCCGTACCGATCACCCGATCCGCGCCGAGCGCCCGGGCGAGCTGCACCGCCAGGTGTCCCACCCCGCCCGCCGCGCCGTGCACCAGCACGGTGTCCCCCGCGCCGGTCCGCGTCGCCCGTAACGCCTGGTACGCGGTCAGCCCGGCCAGCGGCAGCCCACCCGCGACGGCCCAGGACGCCCGCACCGGCTTGTCCGCCAGGCAGCGCTCCGGAGCGGGCACCAGTTCGGCGTACGTGCCGTGCTGGATGTGGTCGCGCCGGACGTAGCCGATCACCTCGTCACCGACGGAGAACCCGGTCACCGCGGGGCCGACCGCCGCCACCACGCCGGCGGCGTCCCAGCCGGGCACCAACGGGAAGTGGCCGGGAATGGCCCCGGCGAGATGACCCTCGCGGATCCGCCAGTCGACCGGGTTCACCCCGGCTGCCCGCACCCGCACCAGGACCGTGTCCGGGCCGACGGGTGGGTCCGGGAGATCCCGCAGGGCGAGCCGGTCGGCCGAACCGTACGCGTCGATCGCGATCGCTTTCACACGTTCACGCTACTGGCCGTGCGGTGGGCGGACGATCAGCACCAGCGGTGCGGCGGCCGTTCCCGGCGGACCGGACGCCGCCCGGGGCGGACCGGGCCGTGCCGGTGCGCGCCGGCCCATCCGGCCAGCTCGCTGCGGCAGCCGCGCGACGCATCCCGCCCGGCCGGCTCGACGCCGTGGGTTCGGCCACCCGGCGGCTCCGGCGCGGGCGGTTCGGTCGCCCGCACGCCCGGGCACCCCTCCGGCCGCTCCTGGCCGGAACGCTGGCGCGGCACCGTCAGCTCGTCGTCGGCCCGCTCGGATCCCCGGGCGACCTGCTCGCTGGGGCAGGGCGCCGCGACCAGCCGGCGGTGCGGTCGGGCCGACCCCGTCTGGTCGTGCTGGCCCGGCCGGCAGGACTCGCCCTGGGCGCAGCCGTGGTCGGCCTCCCCGTGCGCCATACCGCGGTCTCCTCACGCTCGCGTCGCGCCGGAAGGTCGCCCCGGCGGCAGTGCCACCGTACTGGCCGGCACCGACGTTCCCTCCGGCACGTACCCCCGGTGCCGGCGTCACGGCCGGCGCGGAAGATCGTCTCCCGGTCCCGGGACGCGACCGGGCGGATCACGACGGCGACGGTGGGGCCGACTTGCGTCTCCGGCCGGGGCGGCCGCGGGGCCGCCCGGAGCTCGACGCCGGGTGGGGACGTGACAGGCTGAGGCGGTGAGCGAACCGGGCGGGACGGAACTGGCGGCCACGCTGCGCCGGATCGAACGGGCGGCGGGGGCGCTGGCCACCGCGAGCGTCTCCCGGATGGACGAGACCCTGCCCTGGTTCCGGGATTTGCCGGCCGACCAGCGGTCCTGGGTCATGCTGGTGGCGCAGGCCGGCGTCCGGTCCCTGGTGCAGTGGCTGCGCGGCGGCGGCGGGACACCGGACGCGACCCAGGAGGTCTCCGACGAGGTCTTCGCCACCGCCCCCCAGGCGCTGGCCCGTTCGATCACCCTCCAGCAGACCGTGGCGCTGATCAAGGTGACCATCGACGTGGTCGAGGAGCAGGTGGGGCACCTGGCCGTCCAGGGCGAGGAGCAGCGGTTGCGGGAGGCGGTGCTGCGCTTCTCCCGGGAGATCGCCTTCGCCGCCGCCCGGGTGTACGCCCGCGCCGCCGAGTCCCGCGGTTCGTGGGACGCGCGGTTGCAGGCCCTGCTGGTGGACGCGCTGCTGCGCGGCGACTCCCCGGACGTGTTGGCCAGCCGGGCCGCGGCGCTCGGCTGGGCGGACGCCCCGCCGGTGGCGGTGGCAGTGGGCCGTTCCCCGGGCGGTGAGGTCGCCGCCGTGCTGCACACGGTCTACCGGCACGCCCGCCGGATCGGGGTGGAGGTGATCGGCGGGGTGCACGGCGACCGGCTGGTCATCGTGCTCGGTGGGGCCGCCGATCCGCTCGCCGCCACCGAGAAGCTACTGCCCGCGTTCGGTACGGGTCCGGTGGTGGTGGGGCCGGCCGTACCCAGTCTGGACGAGGCGACGGAGTCGGCGCGGGCCGCGCTGGCCGGCTTCCGGGCGGCGCCGGCCTGGCCGACCGCGCCGTGCCCGGTGCCGGCGGCGGCGCTGCTGCCCGAGCGGGCCCTGGCCGGCGACGCCGAGGCCCGCCGGCGGTTGCGGCACGACGTGTACGCGGCGCTGGTGCGGGCCGGTGGCGAGCTGCTGGAAACCCTGGACGCCTTCCTCGCCGCCGGCGGGACGCTGGAGAGCGCCGCCCGGGCGCTCTTCGTGCATCCGAACACGGTCCGCTACCGGCTGCGCCGGATCGCCGAGGTGACCGGCTTCTCGCCGCTGGCGCCCCGGGACGCCTTCGCGCTGCAGGTGGCGCTCACGGTGGGTCGGCTCGACCCGGTGGCCCCGGTGGTAGCAGCAGCCCCGAGTCCGACATTGCCGCCAACAGTTAGGAAAACATCACAATCAAGCGATGATCGGCGTTGATGTTTGTAGGTTTCCTCCAAACGTTCTAGTGCGGTTTGGTCGGTGTCGGCACAGCGCTACCCACGCGTATCCAGCAGAGTTTTAGACGTGCTCGCCGTACTCTCACCCGGCCAGGGTTCCCAGAAACCCGGCTTCCTGACCCCCTGGCTCGACCTGACCGGCACCGAGGCGCGGCTGCGCTGGTGGTCCGCGCTCGCCGGGGTCGACCTGGTGCACCTCGGCACGAAGGCCGACGCCGACGAGATCAAGGACACCGCCCGCACCCAGCCGCTGCTGGTGGCCGCCGCCCTGCTCGCCGCGGAGCACCTGCCGATGTACGACGTCGCCGTCACCGCCGGGCACAGCGTCGGGGAACTGGGCGCGGCCGCGCTGGCCGGGGTACTCCCCGCCGAGGTCGCGATCACCCTCGCCGGGGTGCGCGGCCGGGAGATGGCCGCCGCCTGCGCGCTGGAGCCGACCGGGATGGCCGCCGTGCTCGGCGGCGACCCGGACGAGGTGCTCGCCGCCATCGAGGCGCACGGGCTGCACCCGGCCAACCGCAACGCCGCCGCCCAGGTCGTCGCCGCCGGCAGCCTCGACGGGCTGGACAAGCTCGCCGCCGAGCCGCCGGCGAACACCCGGATCACCCGGCTCAAGGTCGCCGGGGCGTTCCACACCCCGTACATGGCCCCCGCCGAGGCCGCGCTGGCCGGCGTGGCGGCCGGGATCACCCCGACCGACCCGGCCCGCATCCTGCTGTCCAACCTCGACGGCGCGGCGGTCAACCACGGCCGGGAGATGGTCCAGCGGCTGGTCCGGCAGGTCACCGCGCCGGTCCGCTGGGACCTGTGCATGCGTACCCTGGCCGACCTGGGCGTCACCGCCGTGATCGAGCTGCCTCCGGCCGGCACCCTGGCGGGCCTGATCAAGCGCGAGCTGAAGGCGACCGGCGTTCCGGAGATCGTCACCCTGAACACCCCCGACGACCTGCCCGCCGCCCGTGACCTGATCGCCCGGCACAGCGGCCTCGGCGGGCACGAGCCGGTGATCCAGTTCCGGGTCGTCGTCGCCCCCGCCGCGGGCACCTTCGAACCGGTCGCCGCGCTCGCCGAGGGCGCCGACCTGCGCACCGGCCAGGTGATCGGCCACATCGCCACCCGACAGGGGCCGGTCGAGGTGACCGCACACGACAGCGGGCTGCTCACCGAGTGGCTGGCCCACCACGACGACCCGGTCGCGCCGGGTCAGCCCCTCGCCCGCATCGGAGGCCAGGCATGAGCGTCACCGGAAGCCGGATCGCGGCGCTCGGGCACTACCAGCCCTCCCGGGTGGTGACCAACGACGACATCGCCCAGCTCGTGGACACCAACGACGAGTGGATCCGGGACCGCGTCGGGATCGTCAGCCGGCGGATCGCCGACGGCGAGTCGGTGGCCGACATGGCGACCGCCGCCGCCGGCAAGGCGCTGGCCAACTCCGGCCTCAGCGCCGCCGACATCGACCTGGTCGTCGTGGCCACCTGCACGTCCATCGACCGCAGCCCGAACGTGGCCTGCCGGGTCGCCGCCCGGCTGGGCATCACCGCCCCGGGGGCGTACGACCTGAACACCGCTTGCTCGGGCTTCGCGTACGCGCTGGGCACCGTCGACCACGCGATCCGGGCCGGCGCGGCCCGCAACGCGATCGTCATCGGAGCGGAGAAGCTTTCCGACTTCACCGACTGGACCGACCGTTCGACCTGCATCATCTTCGCCGACGGCGCGGGCGCCGCGGTGGTCACCGCCACCACCGGCGACGAGCCGGCCGGGGTCGGGCCGGTGGTCTGGGGCTCGGTGCCGGAGAAGAGCGACGCGGTACGCATCGAGGGCTGGCAGCCGTACGTCGCGCAGGAGGGGCAGGCGGTGTTCCGTTGGGCCACCACCGCGCTGGCCCCGCTGGCCCTCCAGGCGTGCGAGCGGGCCGGGGTGGCCCCGTCCGAGCTCGCCGCGTTCGTACCGCACCAGGCCAACGGCCGGATCATCGACGGCATCGCCAAGCGGCTGGGCATCCCGCAGGCGATCATCGCCAAGGACATCGTCGAGTCCGGCAACACCTCGGCGGCGAGCGTGCCGCTGGCCCTGTCGAAGCTGGTCGAGCGGCGGGAGGTGCCCTCGGGCGCCCCGGTGCTGCTGTTCGGCTTCGGCGGCGGCCTGACCTACGCAGGTCAGGTCGTCCGCTGCCCGTGAAGACCCGGCCGGTCCCACCGTGCCGCCCCGCCGCCCGGCGGAGAACAACACCTATGGAGAGGAAACCCACCGCAATGACCCGTGACGAGATCACCACCGGCCTCGCCGAGATTCTCGAAGAGGTTGCCGGGGTGAACCCGGACGACGTGGCCGAGGGGAAGTCCTTCACCGACGACCTCGATGTCGACTCGCTCTCCATGGTGGAGGTCGTGGTGGCGGCGGAGGAGAAGTTCGGCGTCAAGATCCCGGACAACGAGGTGCAGAACCTGAAGACCGTCGGGGACGCCGTCAGCTACATCGAGGCGCAGTCCTGATCATGAGTCGTATCGACGTCGTCGTCACCGGGATCGGCGCGACCACCCCGCTGGGCGGGGACGTCGCGTCAACCTGGGACGCCATGCTCGCCGGCCGCTCCGGGGTGGGTCCGCTCACCCAGGAGTGGGCCGGGCAACTGCCCGTCCGCATCGCCGCCCAGCTCGCGGTCGACCCCTCCGAGGTGCTGGAGCGGGTCAAGCTGCGCCGGCTGGACCGCTCCGAGGCGATCGCCCTGATCGCCGCGGAGCAGGCCTGGGCCGACGCCGGCCTCGCCGACTCCGGGCTGGACCCGGAGCGGCTGGCGGTCAGCGTCGGCTCCGGCATCGGCGGCGCCACCACCCTGCTCGCCCAGGACGACATCCTGGAGGCGTCCGGCCCGCGCCGGGTCTCCCCGCACACCATCCCGATGCTGATGCCGAACGGACCGGCCGCCTGGGTCGGGCTGGAACTGGGTGCCAAGGCCGGGGTGCACACGGTGGCCAGCGCCTGCGCCACCGGCGCCGAGGCCATCGCGCTCGGGCTGGACATCATCCGCGCCGGCCGGGCCGACGTGGTGGTGGCCGGCGGCACCGAGGCGGTCATCCACCCGCTGCCGCTCGCCGGTTTCAGTTCCATGCGGGCCATGTCCACCCGCAACGACGAGCCGGAGCGGGCCTCCCGCCCGTGGGACAAGGGTCGCGACGGCTTCGTCCTGGGCGAGGGCGCCGGCATCGTGGTGCTGGAGCGCGCCGACCACGCCGCCGCCCGCGGCGCCCGGGTGTACGCCCGCCTCGCCGGCGCCGGCATCACCTCCGACGCGTACGACATGGTGCAGCCACATGCCGAGGGCGAGGGCGCGATCAGGGCAATCCGGAAGGCGATCGCGGACGCCGACGTGGCCAGAATGGACATCATGCACGTCAACGCGCACGCCACGTCGACGCCGGTGGGCGACATGCTGGAGATCGCCGCGTTGCACCAGGCCGTCGGGGACCACCCGGTGCTGGCGGCGACCAAGTCGATGACCGGTCACCTGCTCGGCGCGGCCGGGGCGCTGGAGTCGATCGCCACCATCCTGGCCATCCGCGACGGTGTCGTCCCCCCGACGATCAACCTGGACGACCCGGACGACGGCCTGACCCTGGAGGTGGCCGCACACGAGGCGCGCCACATGGAGATCCCCGCCGCGCTGAACAACGCGTTCGGATTCGGCGGCCACAACGTGGCTCTCGTCTTCACGCGGGCCTGAGACCACAGCCTTGGAGGCTCAAGTGACCACGACCGCCGTCAGCGCGGACACCTCGACCACCGACTACCGCGATCCCGAGGTCCGGCTCCGGGCCCTGTTCGACGCCGGCTCGCTGCGCCTGCTGGCGCCGCGGGACACCTCGGGCGTGCTCTGGGCACGGGGGGAGATCGACGGTACGCCGGCGATCGCGTACGCCACCGACGGCACCCGGATGGGCGGCGCGATGGGCACCGAGGGCTGCCGGCACATCGTCGACGCGATCGACACCGCCGTGCGGGAGCGGGTGCCGGTGCTCGGTCTCTGGCACTCCGGCGGCGCCCGGCTGGCCGAGGGCGTGGTCGCGCTCGACGCCGTCGGGCACGTCTTCGCGGCGATGGTGCGGGCCTCCGGCCGGGTGCCGCAGATCTCGGTGGTGCTCGGCCCGGCGGCCGGCGGCGCGGCGTACGGTCCGGCGCTGACCGACATCGTGGTGATGAGCGGGACGGGCCGGATCTTCGTCACCGGGCCGGAGGTGGTCCGCAGTGTCACCGGCGAGCAGGTCGACATGGAGCGCCTCGGCGGTCCCGAGGCGCACGGCCGGCGCTCCGGGGTGGTGCACGTGACGTGCGCCGACGACGCCGCGGCGATGACGGAGGCGCGCAAGCTCGCCGCGTTGCTCGGGCACCAGGGTCGGCTCTGTCCGGACGACGTGCCGGTGGGTGACGAGAACCACGACCTGGCCGCGCGGATGCCCGCCGAGACCAACCGGGCGTACGACGTGAAGCCGGTGGTCAAGGCGCTGCTCGACACCCCCGGTGTGGAGCTGCACGCCAAGTGGGCACCGAACGTGGTCACCACGCTCGGCCGGTTCGCCGGTCGTACGGTCGGCGTTATCGCCAACAACCCGCTGCGGCTCGGTGGCTGCCTCGACGCGTCCAGCGCCGAGAAGGCAGCCCGGTTCGTGCGGATGTGCGACTCGCTGGGTGTGCCGCTGATCGTGCTGGTCGACGTCCCCGGCTACCTGCCCGGGCTGGGCCAGGAGTGGGACGGCGTGGTCCGGCGCGGAGCGAAGCTGCTGCACGCCTTCGCCGAGGCGGTGGTGCCGCGGGTGACGCTGGTGACCCGCAAGGCGTACGGCGGGGCGTACATCGCGATGAACTCCCGCTCGCTCGGCGCGACCGCGGTCTTCGCCTGGCCGAACGCGGAGGTCGCGGTGATGGGCGCCAGCGCGGCGGTGAACATCCTGCACCGCAAGAAGCTCGCCGCCGCCCCAACGGAGGAGCGGGAGGCGCTGCGCGCGCAGTTGATCGAGGAGCAGACCCGGGTTGCCGGCGGAGTGAACCGGGCGCTGGAAATCGGCGTGGTGGACGACGTGATCAAGCCGGAGGAGACCCGGCGCCGGCTCGCCGAGGCGCTGGCCGCCGCGCCGGCCGCGCGGGGCGCCCACGGCAACATCCCGCTGTAGCACCGGACACACCCGGGGGTCCGCGCTCATCGAGCGCGGACCCCCGGTCGTCTCAGCCCCGGTTGCGGGGGTGCTGACTGGCGGTCCGCTCGTTGCCCCGGCGGTAGTTGCCCGTCCAGCGGGCCATCACCAGCTGCGGGTCGTCCTCGATCTCGGCGAGGAACTCCGCCGCCCGGCCGCCCCGCAGCGTGCCGGCCACCCGCCCGTGGTGGGTGATCACCACGGTGCCGTCGGCCCGCCGCACGTACCCGAAACCCTGCGCCGTTCCCATGCCGGCGTGGCTGCCAGCCGCAGCCCACCACCGCGAGCGGTATTCCAGGTTGACTCTCCAGCGGCTGGAGACTGGAGGCTGACCGACGTGGACGACCGCACCGAACTGTTCACCATCGGGCAGCTCGCCCGCCGGACCGGCCTGCCGGTCCGGACCATCCGCTTCTGCTCCGACCTCGATCTGCTGTCGCCGACCGGCCGTTCGCCGGGCGGCTACCGGCGCTACGCCGTGGCCCGCCTGGTCGCCGCCCTCCGCGCGGCCAGCTGAGCCGACGTCGTATCCGAGGGCCGGCCGGCCCTCGGATACCGCCCTCCCGGATGCCACGCCGCCGCCGGGCGCGAACGGGTTTGACGCCGGCTGCCCGTACCGCTTTGATAAGGCCCGCTGAAGGTCGTCAACGGGGGATGGACACCATGCATCCACGTACCCACGCCACCCTGCTGGCCGCGCTCACTCTCTGCCTGCTCGCCGGCTGCGCCGAGGACAAGGAACAGCCGGCGGCCGACGGCTCGCCGTCACCGAGCACCACCGCCTCGCCGGCGGTCCCCGGGCCGCCCTGGCACGACGAGATCGCACCGGCACCGGCCGGCACCACGGTCGGCGGCAAGGGCAGCGGCTGCGAACTGCCGCTCACCTTCTCCATCGGGCCGGACCGCACGGCGAAGCCGATCAAGGTGCCCGAGGGCGAGTTGGGTGAACTGCTCGGCGAGGAGCTGACCAAGCGGGGCGGCGCGACGGTCCGGTGCGAGGTCGACGGCCGGGCCGCCGGTGCCGGTTTCCTGCGGGTGTGGCTCACCGACCAGCCCACCACCGATCCACGACCGGCGCTGGAGGCGTTCGTCGCCGGTGACGAGAAGGCCAGCGACCCGCGGTACCGGACGGTGCGGGCCGGCGGCGCGGACGCGGTCGAGGCGTCCTGGATCTCCACGAACGAGCTGCTGGAGGAGGAGCACCGGCAGTGGGCCCTGGCGGTCCGGGCCGGCGACCGAGCCGTGCTGCTGACCGTGAGCGAGGGGCTGGTCGCCGAGGTCGGCGACGTCCTGCCCGGGTACCGCCTGGCCGGGCGGACGGTCGCCGTCACCGGCTGACGTCCACCCGGGTCGGCGGACGTCAGCGGCAGCTGGTGGCGGGCAGGCCGGGCACCGGAACCGGCGACCGGCCGGTCGGTCGGGCCTTGCCGGCCAGCACCCGGGCGAGCCCGGTCATCGAGGCGCGGCTGGACGAGTAGGTGGCCAGCAGGGCCGGTGAGGTCGCCTGCCCCAGCACGTACGGGGTGTCCATGGCGACGGTCACCGCCGCGTCGGCGTTCAGGTCGCCGGCCCCGTCGCCGTACCCGACCAGGTGCACCTCGGTGCCGCCACGCGGCACCACCTTCACCCCGGCAGCGGTGAGCGCCTCGGCCAGCAGTGTCCGGGTACGCTCCCGACCGTTGGCGGCGGTGACGGTGACCGGGCCGGGTACGGGCGCGGCGCAGTTGCCCCGCAGCATGGTGACGGCCGCCGCCGCGAGGGCGTCGGCGGCCTGGCGGTGCGCCGGGCTGTTCAGCGTGGACATCGCCGGGGCGGGCCGGTCGGCCAGCCGGAACTTCATGGTCAGCACCCGGGTGGCCGCCTCGACCAGCCGGTCGCGGGGCAGCGTCCCGTCGCGCAGCGCGGCGAGCAGCCCGTCGTACGCCTGACCGACGTTCGGCGGCATCAGGATCAGGTCGTTGCCGGCCAGCAGCGCCTTCACCGCCGCCTCGCCCGGGGGGTACCGCTTGGCCGGCGCCATGTTCATCCCGTCGGTGATCACCACGCCGGTGAAGCCGAGCTGGCCGCGCAGCACGTCGGTGAGCAGTTTGCGGGAGAAGGTGGCCGGGGTGCCCGGGTCGATCGCCTTGACGTCCAGGTGCGCCGACATCACCGCCATGGCGCCGGCGTCGATGCCGCCGGCGAACGGCGGGAACGCCAGCCGGTCCAGCTCGCCGCGGGGCTGGGTGATCTCCGGCAGTTCCTTGTGCGAGTCGTCGGCGCTCAGGCCGTGCCCGGGGAAGTGCTTGACGCTCGCCGCGACCCCGGCGCTCTGCAAGCCCCGCACGGCGGCGGCGACCTGGGCCGCGGCGCCCTTCGGGTCGGCGCCGAAGGAGCGGGAGCCGATCACCGTGCTGCGGGTGGCGAGCACGTCGGCGACCGGCGCGAAGTCCAGATTGATCCCCATCGCCGCCAGCTCGCCGCCGGCGGCCCGCCAGGCGGCCTCGGTCAGCGCCGGTCTGCCGGCCGCCCCGGCGGCGAGGGCGCTGGGCAGGATGGTCACCCCGTCGGTGACCCGGGTGACCACGCCGTACTCCTGGTCGGTGCCGACCAGGAAGGGTGCGACGCCGGTGGGCAGCTTCGCGGCGGCCGCGCGCAGCCCGTCGGTCAGCTCACGAACCTGCTTCGGGCTGTCGACGTTGGTGGTGCTCTGGTTGCCTGAGGTCGGGTCGTCGGCGCTGAAGCCGACCAGGATCAACCCGCCGAGGCGGTACTTCGCCACCATCTCGGCCGGGGTGTCGACGCCGCCGAGGGCACGGTTTCCGGCGGCGGAGGCGGGGGTGACCGTGGTGGCCGAACTGCCGTACGCGTACGGCATCAACACCTGGCCGGCCAGGTCCTCGTCGGAGAGGGTGCCGGCCAGGGCTGCGGCGCGGGCGCTCGGGTCGGTGGCGGTGCTCGCTGCCGGGCTCGGATCGGTGGGGCTCGGGCTGGCGGCCGGGGCCGACGGGCTCGAAGCGGGTCGGGGCTGCCCGGTCGCCGCGCATCCGGGCAGGAGCAGCGCGGTCAGGGCGGTGAGAGCGACGCCGGCACGTCGCGGGGAAATCGGCACGCGCCCCATCAAACCCGGCGTCGCGTGGCTGCGGCAACCGGGCCGGTCGGCGGGCCGCGGTGGGGCGTGCCGGTCCGCGCCCGGCTGTCCGGGTCCGGTTTCCGGCTCAGCCCACCCGGGTGAGCAGGGTCACCGGGGCGCCGTCGCCGGCGTGCCGGTAGGGCTCCAGTTCGGCGTCCCACGGGGTGCCGAGTGCCTTGTCCAGGGCGTGCGCCAGCGCCTCCGGCCCACGGGCGGCGGCCATCATGCTGCGTAGCCGGTCCTCGCCGAGCTGGATGTCGCCGGCCGCACCGACGGTGGCCCGGAACAGGCCACGGCCCGGCACGTGCATGAAGCGCTCCCCGTCCGCGCCCGGACTGGGTTCCTCGGTCACCTCGAAACGGATCATGGGCCACTGCCGGAGGGCAGCAGCCAGCTCGGCACCCGTCCCCGGGCGACCGGTCCACCCGCACTCGGCCCGGCGGGCGCCGGGATCGACGGGCTGAGCCGTCCACTGCAGGTTGACCGGCGCGGCGAGGACGCGCGCGATCGCCCACTCGACGTGTGAGCACACGGCGAGCGGGGTCGAGTGGACGTATACGACGCCACGCGTTGGCACGGTGACCTCCCGGAGAGCGAGGTGCGTCTTCCCCTACGACCTCGACCACCCGGCGGCCTCTGCAACACATGATGACTGCTGTGACGGATGGTGCGCCAGGGAATCGGGAAATCCGCGGCGGGGAAATAGCCGGCGACCGGCCCCGGTTGTGTCCCTGCGACAGGCACGGTGACCAGCCAGGCGTCGTGGTCGTGTACAGTTCTCTGGGCGGTTCTGTGCCGCCGCACATCTTCGCGGGCCGAGGCTCATCCGGGCGTCACCCGCATCAGCCCCCGGACGGTTCCCGTCCTCCCGTACGTCTGCAAGGAGTACCTCCGTGGCGAGCAACACCTCTAAGACCGCGCGCGCGTCAGTCCGGGCCGGCCAGGCTGGCCAGGGTGGCGCCCTCAGCGTGCTGGGCGAGTTCAAGTACCTCATCCCGCTCAACGGCGGCAAGCACGCCTACGTGCGCAACCTGACCAACGGCAAGACCGCGCACCTGCGCACCGACTCCGAGGCGTTCGTCGAGGAGATCCGGGTGCTGGCCGCCGCCGGCCACGCCGCCAAGATCCGCGCCGAGATCAACAACCTCGCCGCGGCCCACCCCGACCACGGCTGGGACAAGACCGAGAAGCGTCTCGTCGAGGCCGGCGTCTTCGAGGGCTGAGCCCTCCCCGAGGCACACCGTGAACGCCCGCCGGTATCACCCGGCGGGCGTTCACGCATCCCCGGCCGGGGTTCACACATCCCCCCGGTTGGCGTCGCGACAAGATCGACTCCGGTTGCCCACACCGCGGCATCCAGCCCGTCGGGCGGTGCCACCTGGCGCAATTCGCGAGACGGCCTCGCGGCCGGCAGGACCAACTCGCCGACGGCCTGGGCGGCTCACCGGTCGAGGAGGGCCACCTCCCCGGTGGCCAGGTCGTACAGGGCCCCGATGACGTCGACCCTCCCCGCCGTGACCGGCCCGGCCAGCAGCTCGTCGGCGCGCAGCGCGGCCACCGTGCGCCGCACGTGCCGCCGTACCGCCATCGGGTGCACCGCCGGGTCGTCCGCGCCCACCTCGGTCACCGCCGGGGCGATCTGGTCCACCACGTACGCCAGTGCGCCGCCGGGCCGTCGGCCGCTGCGCAGGGTGTCCACCGCCGAGGCGACCGCACCGCAGCGCTCGTGCCCGAGCACCATCACCAGCGGCACCCCGAGCTGGTCCACCACGTACTCGACGGAACCGCGCACCGCCCGGTCGAGCACGTGCGCGCCGGTGCGGATCACGCAGATCGACCCGAAGGTCTGGTCGAAGATCGCCTCCAGCGGCACCCGGGAGTCGACACAGCCCAGCAGGACGGCGTACGGCTGCTGGTCACCGGAGGCCACGGCCGCGGCGGCGGTGACGTCGTGCCCGTGCACCGGTCGGCCGCTGACGAACCTCCGGTTGCCGGCCAGCAGCTCGGCCAGCGCCGCCCGGGGCGTCCGGCGCGCGGCGGGGTGCGAAACGGTCATGTCGCCCAGTGTGGTCACCGAGCCCGCCCCGGGGCCAGCCGCCGCACCCACCGGTGCCGCCGATCCTCACAGATGTTTCCGGGTCGACGCCGGAAGTCACGCCGGAAACGGGGTGCGTACGCACGGTCGCGGCGGTTGGATCTCGGGCGTGACGCTTGATCTTCTTCGTCCCCGCAAGGCCCGACCCGGCGACCGCATCGCGGTCCTCTCGCCGTCGTTCGCGGCGCCGGGCGTCTATCCCGAGGTGCACGAGCAGGCCATGCGACGGCTGGCCGAGGTGACCGGCCTCGTTCCGGTCGAGTACCCGACCACCCGCAGGGTCGGTGCCACCCCGCAGGCGCGGGCGGCGGACATCAACGCCGCCTTCGCCGACCCCGAGGTCCGGGCGATTCTCGCCGTCGTCGGCGGCGACGACCAGATCACGGTCATCCCGCACCTGGACGCCGACCTGCCCCGCGCCGACCCGAAGCCGTTCCTCGGCACCAGCGACAACACGAACCTGCACCACTGGCTCTGGGCACTGGGCGTCGCGAGTTTCTACGGCGGCTCGTCCCAGGTGCACCTCGGGCCCGGGCCTGCCGTGGACGACATCCACGCGCGATCACTGCGGGCCGCGCTGCTCACCGGGGAGCGCCTCGAGATCACCGATCCGGGTGAGTCCGAGGACGTCGGGATCGACTGGGCCGACCCGCGGGCGTTGGAGTCCTTCGGCGAACGCGAGCCGACCGAGCCGTGGAGCTGGTACGGGCCGCGCCGCCGCGTCACCGGCATCACCTGGGGCGGCTGCCTCGAAGTCATCGAGTGGATCCTGACGGCGGGTCGCTTCCCGTTCCCACCGGAAGCCCTGCGGGGCGGGGTGCTGCTCATCGAGACGTCCGAGGAACTGCTGCCCGCGCGCCAGGTCGGCCGGATCGTCCGTTCCCTCGGCGAGCGCGGCATCCTCGGCGCGGTCGACGCGGTCCTGGTCGCCCGCCCGCCGGTCTCCGACCTCACCCGCCGGCCCGCGGCCGAGGACCGGGCCCGGCTGCGCGAGCAGCAGCGGGACACGGTCGTCGAGGTGGTGACCGGCTACAACCCGCAGGCGGTCGTCTGCGTCGGCGTGCCGTTCGGTCACACCCGACCGCAGTGGATCCTGCCCCACGGCGGCCCCGTCACCGTCGACGGTGGCGAACGCCGGATCTTCGCCGACTACCGGTAGGCCCGTTCGATGTCGGTGCCCTCTGCGATGCTCGCCGAGCGTCGTGTGTGGAGGGTGGTGACCGGGGCGGTGATGGGGCGTTCACACGCGTTGTCCGGGGCGGTGACGTGGCTGGGTGGCTGCGCGCTGGCGGCCGGGCTGGGAGCGCGGCCCGCGGTCGGCACGGTGGTGGTCGGCGCGGCGGTCACCGCCGGCGCGGCGTTGCTGCCGGACCTCGACCATCCCGGGTCGGTCGTCGCCCGGTCACTGGGTCCGGTGACCCGCCTGATCGCCCGGGGCACGGCGGCGGGGGCGGCGGCGTTGCGGGCGGCCTCCTGCGGCTGCTGTAC
>NZ_SMJY01000128.1:0-17711 GCF_004348355.1 Micromonospora sp. KC721
CGCTCGGCCCGTACGCGGGCGAGCTGCGGGAGGCGCTGCTGGCGTACAAGGAACGGGGCCGGCACGGGCTGGCCCGGCCGCTGGGCGCGCTGTTGGCCGAGGTGGTGGCCGCCGCGGTGGGCCCGGCGCGGCCGGTGCTGCTGGTGCCGGTGCCGGACACCGCGGCGGCGGCCCGGGCCCGCTACGGCGACCACCTGAGCCGGTTGGCCCGGCACGCGGCGGCCCGGCTGAGCGGGGTGGGCTGGGACGTGGCGACGGCCCGGCCGCTGCGGGCGCTGCCCCGGCCGGATTCGGTGGCGTTGGACAGCGCCGGGCGGGCGGTGGCGGCCGAGTCGGCGTTCCGGGCGCGGGGTGGCCGGCGGCGCTCGGCGGCGGGCCGGGTGGTGGTGGTGCTCGACGACATCCTCACCACCGGGGCCACCCTGGCGGCGGTGAGTCGGACTTTGCACGGCACGGGAATGACGCCAAATGTCGCGGCGGTACTGGCGGCAACGCAAAAACGGCAGCAATGGTGACGCTTCGTGATTCATTTTCACCCCTTGGTGGCATGTGCTGTGAATTTCCTGAGCGTTGTCGACAACCGGGGGTGACTGCCGGGCGAATCGGAGTTAGCGTTTCGGTGTCGGGGGTAGGAGGTGCCACACACCGTCCCCCGACGGTGGAAGGAGGCGTAGCCGCACTGACCGGTCGACGCCGTACGGGAGGCTCCCTGGGTCCGTCGACCGGGTCGTAGAAGAACAGACGGCCATCCAAAGAGGGAGGTCACGTGGACATCGTGGTCAAGGGCCGAAACGTCGAAGTGCCGGACCATTACCGGGTGCACGTAGCCGAGAAGCTCGCGAAAATCGAACGCTACGACCACAAGCTCATCCGGGTCGACGTGGAGTTGTTCCACGAACGCAATCCCCGCCAGTCCGACACCTGCCAGCGCGTGGAGATCACCTGCGTCTCCCGGGGGCCGGTGATCCGCGCCGAGGCCTGCACGAGCGACTTCTACAGCGCGCTCGACGCGGCCATCGCCAAACTTGACACCCGGCTGCGTCGGGCGGCCGACCGCCGCCGTGTGCACCGGGGCCGGCACGCGCCGCTCTCCGTCGCCGCCGCGACCGCCGGCCTGCCGGTGGCGGGCCTCGACGGGCCCGGCCTGTCCCCGACCGGCACCGCCACCGCGGTGGCCGAGCGCGCCGAGGAGCCGACCGATGAGTACGACGACCAGCCCTGGCACATCGCCCGGGCCAAGGTGCACCCGGCGGATCCGATGACGGTGGACGAAGCCCTGTTCCAGATGGAACTGGTCGGGCACGACTTCTACCTGTTCCACGACAAGGAGTCCGGCCGGCCGAGCGTCGTCTACCGGCGGCACGCGTACGACTACGGCATCATCGCCCTCGACACCTGACCGCTGACCGCCGTGGTGGCGGCCCGCGCCGCCACCACGGCCGGAGTCAGCGCAGCTCCTCCGGGAGCACCCCGAAGACCAGGTCGTCGATCCGGGTGCCGTCCAGGCCCGGGAGTCGCCCGCGCAGCAGGCCCTCCCGGCGGAATCCCACCTTCTCCAGCACCCGGTGCGAGGCGGTGTTGTCCGGCAGCGTGCCGGCGACCAGCCGCGCCATCCCCACCGGGCCGAACGCCCAACCGGCGAGCAGTCGCAGCGCGCGGGTGGCGTACCCACGGCCGCGCCAGCCGGGCGACAGCGCGTACCCGACGCTTCCCTCGCCGCTGGCCGGGTCCGACCGGGACAGCCCGCAACTGCCCGCCGGCTCGCCGCTGGCGGCGTCGACGATGAGCAGGCGCGCGACGACGCCGGTCAGCCAGGCGCTCTCCGCCGTCCGGCAGCGTCGCTCGATCGCGGCCCGGGTCGGCGGTACCGGCGGAGCCTGGTTCGCGACCACCTCCGCGAGAGTGTGCAGGCGGTACATGACGTCGACGTCGTCCGGGCCGAGCGGGCGCAGGATCACCACGCCGTCGGTGAGCCGGCCGCCGGGCAGGTCCGGCAGAGGGCGAGAGGTCGGACCGTCCGGATCGCCGGAGAGGCGTGTCCAGGCGATCAGGTCACGCCGGCCGCCGTCGCGGGACCGGCCGGCGGCCCGGCGTACCCCCTCGTGGCGGAAACCGGCGGCGAGCGCGACCCGCTGACCGGCCGGGTTCTCGGCGTGGGTCAGCAGTTCCAGCCGGGCCAGGCCGGCGCGGAACGCGTACGCCGTCAGGGCGCGGACGGCGGCGGTCGCGACGCCGCGACGCCGCGCCCAGGGCGCCACCCAGCAGCCCACCTCGGCCTGCCCGTACGCGGCCGCGACCCGACTCAGGCCCGCGCCGCCGACCAGCCGGTCGGTGGCGGCGTCGGCGATCGCGTACGCCGCTCCGCCGGTGGTCCAGGCCGCCGGCGCGCCCTCGGTGATCCATGACCGGACATGGGCGATCGGGTACGGCTGGGGCGTGTCCGGGTTGAACCGCGACACCTCCGGGTCACCGCAGCCGGCGGCGAGGTCCTCGGCGTCGCCCGGCCGGAACGGGCGCAGCCGGACCGCGCCCGCCTCCACGACCTCGGGGATCACGTCAGGTCCTCGGCGAGCAGCGCGGCGATCCACGCGTCGCCCCGGCCGTCCCGGGTGGGCAACCGGCCGCGCAGCACACCCTCCATGGTGAAACCGGCCTTTTCCGCCACCCGCCGCGACGCCGTGTTGCCGACCATGGCCAGCCACTCGATGCGGGCCAGCCCAAGGGTGGTGAAGCCCCAGGCGGCCAGCGCGGCCACGGCGGCGGTCATGTGGCCGCGACCCCGGGCGTGCGGCGCGGTCATGAAACCGACGTGACCGGCGAGCGGGTCCGCGCCGACGCGCAGGTCGATCGAGCCCAGGTAGCGGTCCTGCCCGTCGGCGACGGTGAAGTACGCCCCCTCGCCCCGGGCCCAGGCGAGGTCGGCGACGTCCCGCTGGAACGCCTCGGCGTGCTCCCGCCGGTACGGGTGCGGCACGGTGGTCCATCTGATGGTCTGCTCGTCCCGGCAGGTGGCCACGATCGCGTCGAGGTCGCGCGTCTCGATCGGGCGCAGCCGCAGTTCGGTCTCGCCGGTGCCGGCGAAGAGGACCGGCTGCGGCCGGCCGAAGACCGCGGCGCGCCGCGCCTGCAGGGTGTTCGGGCCAGCCGGGCCGGACCCGCCGGGGGTGGGCACCTCGCCGGGCAGGAGCGAGCCGACCCAGCCGTCGGGCCGACCGCCCTGGTGCGGGCGGGCCAGCCGCAGCTCGCCGGAGACCCGGAAGCCGGCCCGCAGCGCGACCAGCCGGGAGCGGTGGTTGCCCAGTTCGGCCTGCCAGACCAGCCGGCGTAGCCGCAGCGTGTCGAACGCCCAGCGGGCGACCGCCCGGGACGCCCGTACCGCCACGCCCCGGCCGCGCGCCCACGGCGCGGTCCAGTAGCCGAGCTCGCCGGAGCCGAGGTCGTGGTCGATCGCGATCAGACCGCAGGCGGCGAGCAACTCGCCGGTGGCGGCGTCGCAGACCGCGAACGGCGCGCCGGTGCCCTCGGCCCAGGCCCGCCGGCTGTGTTCGGTGACGAAACCGCGGGCGTGTTCCGGCAGGTACGGACGAGGTACGGTGGTCCAGCGCTGGATGTCCGGGTCCTGGCAGGCGCGGTGCACGTCGTCGGCGTCCGTCGCTCGCCAGGGGCGCAGCAGCAGGCCGTCCTCGGTGATCTCCACAGGCTCCATCCGGGCATGGTGCCGGATCGTTCGCGGTGGGCGTAACCGGATATGCGCCGGTGACTCGGTGGCGGGCGCGTTATGTCGTTTTCGCCGGGGCGTGCCGCCGCCACCAGTGACCATCGTGCCGATGGAGCGCCTACGATGGGTCGAGACTGTCTAGGGGAGCGTTGATCCGTGTCGATTCTGGAAAAGGTCCTTCGCGCGGGCGAGGGCCGCATGCTGCGCCGGCTGAAGGCCATCGCCGCCGCCGTCAACTCGATCGAGGACGACTACGTCAACCTCACCGACGACGAGCTGCGGGGGATGACCGACCAGTTCAGGGAACGGCTCGCCGACGGTGAAACCCTCGACGACCTGCTGCCCGAGGCGTTCGCCGTGTGCCGTGAGGCCGCCTCGAGGGTGCTCGGCCAGCGCCCGTACGACGTCCAGGTGATGGGCGGCGCGGCGCTGCACTTCGGCAACATCGCCGAGATGAAGACCGGTGAGGGCAAGACCCTGACCTCGGTCATGGCCGTCTACCTCAACGCGCTCGCCGGCAAGGGCGTGCACGTGATCACCGTGAACGACTACCTGGCCCAGCGGGACGCCGCCTGGATGGGCCGGGTGCACGAGTTCCTCGGGCTCACCGTCGGCGTGGTGCTGCCCAACCGGCCGGCCAGCGAGCACCGGGCCGCGTACGAGTGCGACATCACCTACGGCACCAACAACGAGTTCGGCTTCGACTACCTGCGCGACAACATGGCCTGGTCCAAGGACGAGCTGGTCCAGCGCGGCCACAACTTCGCGGTGGTCGACGAGGTCGACTCGATCCTCATCGACGAGGCTCGGACTCCGCTGATCATCTCCGGTCCGGCCGAGCACTCCGCCCGTTGGTACTCCGAGTTCGCCGGCGTGGTGGCCCGTCTCCAGGCGGGCACCGACGGCGAGGGCGACTACGAGGTCGACCACTCCAAGCGCACCATCGCGGTCACCGAGCGCGGCGTCGCCAAGGTGGAGGACCGGCTCGGTATCGACAACCTCTACGAGTCGGTGAACACTCCGCTGGTCGGGTACCTCAACAACGCCATCAAGGCCAAGGAGCTCTACAAGCGGGACAAGGACTACATCGTCAGCGACGGCGAGGTCCTGATCGTCGACGAGTTCACCGGCCGCATCCTGCACGGCCGCCGCTACAACGAGGGCATGCACCAGGCGATCGAGGCCAAGGAGGGGGTGGAGATCAAGCAGGAGAACCAGACCCTGGCCACCATCACCCTCCAGAACTACTTCCGGCTGTACGAGAAGCTGTCCGGCATGACCGGTACCGCGCAGACCGAGGCGGGCGAGTTCAACAAGGTCTACAAGGTCGGCGTGGTGACCATCCCGACGCACCGGCCGATGATCCGCCACGACCGCGCCGACGTCATCTACAAGACCGAGCGGGCCAAGTTCAACGCCGTCATCGAGGACATCGCCGAGCGGCACCAGAAGGGCCAGCCGGTGCTGGTCGGCACCGTCTCGGTGGAGAACTCCGAGATCCTGTCGCAGCTGCTGCGCCGCCGGGGCATCCCGCACTCGGTGCTCAACGCCAAGTTCCACGCCCGGGAGGCGGAGATCGTCGCCCAGGCCGGGCGGAAGGGCGCGGTCACCGTCGCCACCAACATGGCCGGCCGTGGTACGGACATCCTGCTCGGCGGTAACCCCGAGTTCCTCGCCGCCAGCGAGCTGCGCCAGCGCGGCCTCGACCCGGTGGAGAACGAGGAGGAGTACGCCAAGGCGATGGAGGAGGTCCTCCCCGCCTGGAAGCAGGCATGCGAGGCGGAGGCCGAGGAGGTCGCCGCCGCCGGCGGGCTGTACGTGCTCGGCACCGAGCGGCACGAGTCCCGCCGGATCGACAACCAGCTGCGCGGTCGTGCCGGCCGTCAGGGTGACCCGGGCGAGTCCCGCTTCTACCTCTCGCTGCAGGACGAGCTGATGAAGCGGTTCCGGGCCGGTGCGGTCGAGGCGGTGATGGAGCGGCTCAACATCCCGGAGGACGTGCCCATCGAGTCGAAGATGGTCACCCGGCAGATCAAGAGCGCCCAGGCGCAGATCGAGGGCCAGAACGCCGAGATCCGCAAGAACGTCCTCAAGTACGACGAGGTCATGAACAAGCAGCGCCAGGTGATCTACGCCGAGCGGCTGCGCGTGCTCAACGGCGAGGACCTCTCCGACCAGGTCCGCAACATGATCGACGACGTGATCACCGCGTACGTCGTGGGCGCCACCAGCGAGGGGTACGCCGAGGACTGGGATCTCGACCAGCTCTGGGTCAGCCTGAAGCAGCTCTACCCGGTGGGCGTCACCGTCGAGGAGCTGGAGGAGGAGGTCGGCTCCCGGGCCGGCCTGGACCAGGACTTCATCCTCGCCCGGCTCAAGGAGGACGCGCACGCCGCGTACGACCGGCGCGAGGAGCAGCTCGGCGAGGAGGGGGTACGCCAGCTCGAGCGGATGGTGCTGCTCCAGGTCATCGACCGCAAGTGGCGCGAGCACCTCTACGAGATGGACTACCTCCAGGAGGGCATCAGCCTGCGGGCGTACGCCCAGCGCGACCCGGTCATCGAGTACCAGCGCGAGGGCTTCGACATGTTCGCCACCATGATGGACGGCATCAAGGAGGAGACGGTCGGCTTCCTCTACAACCTGGAGGTGCAGGTCCAGGAGCCGGAGCCGGCGGCCGAGGAGGTCGAGCTGCTGGAGAAGCCGGTCGAGATCCGCGCCAAGGGTCTCAACCGCGTGCCGCAGCCGCAGGGGCTGCAGTACTCCGCACCGAGCGTGGACGGCGAGGCTGGCCGGGGCACCCCGGTCATCGAGCGACCCGAGCAGGAGGCGCCGGCTCCGCGTGCCGGCAGCGCGGCGAAGCCGGCGCGACCGGCTGCGCAGGCGGCGCCGCGCGGCCCGCTGGGCGGGCCGGCGATGGCTGCGGCGAGCACCGCGCGGCGTGCCAACCCGGGCGAGGCGGAGGGTGGGGGACCGTCCCGCAACGCCCCCTGCCCGTGCGGTTCCGGCCGCAAGTACAAGCGCTGCCACGGCTCGCCCAACGGCGGGGCCTGAGCCAGCGGCGGCCCGGATTCCGGGCCGATCCGATCCGCGAACGGAGCCGCGGTCCCCAGGGGCCGCGGCTCCGCGCCGTTTCTCCCCGGTCGGTGTCGATCACGGCGGGTCAGAGCACCTGGAGGACGGTGCAGAGCCAGGTGCCGGCGCGGTGTTCGAGGCGTACCGCCATGGCCCAGCTCCGGCCGGGGCTGGCGAGCACGGCGGCCACCTCGACGGCGGCGGGCCGGGGCTCGCAGACCCGCAGCCGGCGCAGGTGCAGGGTGGGGCGGGTGGCCCGGCGCCGGACCGGCCCGGTGCGGGAGGCGACCTGGGCCAACTGCTCGGTCACCTCGATCACCCGCCCGGGGGCGACCAGCGCGCGGAGCTGCCCGGGCGGCCGGTAGCCGTTGAGGATCTCCAGGCAGGTGCCGACGAACCGATGCGCGGCCCGGGTGGCCTCGGGCGTGGCGGTGACGAGAGCGGCCAGGGGTGGCCGACCGGGATGGCTCGGCGGTCGCGGATCGTGCCGGCGGCCGGCTGGTCGCCCGGCCGGCTGGTGCGCCGCACCGAAGAGATCGAGGGCGAGCTGCCCGGCGGGTCGGGGCCAGAGGTCGGGGGCCTCGTCGGCGTACGGCGGCTCACTGAGCGGGGCGGGGCGCAACCGGATCGACGGCCGCGACGGCCCGGGACGGCGCGAGTCGGCCATCATTTCAACCTCGATCCCTACGTTTGCCTTCGTTTGCCTCTGACAAGCCCCAATTCTTGAGCACGGCAACGCCCGACGTCAATGCCGCAAAGCGGCGGCACGGCTACTCGCTGTCGCGGTCGGCGAGGGGATTGCCCCGCACCCACTCGGCGGTCTCGGCGTACTTGCGCTGGATGTACTCCTCCAGTCGGGCGCGTTCCACCCGCCACTGCCCGCGCCCGCCGATCTTGATCGCGGGCAACTCGCCGCTGCGCACCATGTGGTAGACCTGCGAGTCCGACACGTTCAACTCGGTGGCCACGTCGGAGAGCAGGAGAAACCTCGGCTCCACGGTCAACCCCCGGTGTTGGCGTCGTTTGCTTCAGTTTGCCACCGTCGACGGGTCCGGCCCAGCACCGGGCGGACGGTCGGGCATACCGGCCCGGTGCGGCACGCTTCCGTCCGCACGGGTGCGGGGTGTATGACGGTTGGCGGCGTACGGCATGATCGGCGCCCGGGACCGGCGGACCTGCCGGTCGGTGAGCGAGCGGGGGAGACGACCGTGGGCGACCAGCTGGTCCGGGTGTACGTCCCGGCGACCGTACCGATGCTGACCCTGCTCCGCGAGCACGGGCTGCCGGCCGCCGAGGCGCACGCCGTCACTCCCACCCTGCGCGAGTGGTACGCCGAGGGCGACGAGGAGGAGCTGGAGTACGTCGCGTTCACCCGCGCCGCCCAGGACTCCCTCCAACTGTTGCGGGCGGACCCGGCAGCGCCCCGCCGCCGGGTGGTGGTCTCGGTCGACCTGCCGCCCGCGGCGGTCGGGCGGGCCGGCGGCGAACTCGGCTCCAGCCACGTGCTGCTCGACGGGCCGGTGCCGATGACGGCGGTGGCCGCACTGCACGTGGACGGGGCGGCGGCGGTCGAGGACGTCACGGCCGCCGTCGACGCGGTGAGCGAGGCCCTGGCCGGAGACCCGGACGCCCAGTTCACCGTCGACGGCGCCGAGGACCACGAGCTGGAGTGGTACGACCCGTCCGAACTCGACCTGCTGATCCACGCCGCGACGTCCTGACCCGGGGGACGCCGCCCGTCGGCTCAGTCCTCGGCCGTCTCCGGCTCGTCGGCGTCGTGGCGGGCCGGGTCGAGGGTGCGGCCGAAGAGGATCAACGCGGTGAGCGCCCCCACGAAGAGCACCCAGATGCCGTTGTCGATCCGGGAGGTGCCCAGGCTGGTCTGCGCGACCGAGTCGGCCTCGCTGAGCGCACCGGCCAGGTCGAGCAGCGTCCGGCCGCCGACGCGGATGATCACTTCGGTGAGCAGCAGGAGCAGACCCGGTCCGGCGCCCGCGACCAGGTACGCCGGCCAGCGCAGCGCCGGTGCCGCGGGGTCGCGCCGGACCGCCCGGCGGCGGGCCCAGGTCAGGTAGCCGAAGGTGAGCAGTCCGGCGAGCAGACCCGCCAGCAGCGACTCGGTGCGGGAGACCCACTTGGCGGCGTCGACCAGCGACGCCTGCGAGTCGCCGGCGCCGAACAGCTCGAACAGCGGGTCCCGGGCGCGGCTGAACGCCACCACGAACAGCAGCGTGCCGAGGGTGGCGGCGACCATCGCACCGATCGGCGCGGCGGTACGGGCCCCGGCGATCGCCGCACCGATGATGGCCGCCGCCGCGCTGGTGCCGGCGATGGTGTTGGTGGTGGCGTTGTCGGCGTAGGTCAGGTTGATCGCGACCGCCGTGCCGAGCCCGACCAGCAGCCCGGTGCCGATGGCGGTCACGAAGCGCAGGGTGGCCCGGTCGCCGAGCCGTCCGGCCAGCAACTCGCCCACCGCCAGCGCGACGGCCGCGCCGGCCACCAGGGCGGCGGAGATCACTCCGGGCAGCGCGAAGGCGGAGAGGCTGATGGCGGTGAGCCCGACCGCCGCCGAGTGGATGGCCTCCCGGGTCGACCAGAGCATCGCGGCCAGCCAACCGATCGCCAGCAGGGCCAGCGCGGGGGCACCCGGGGCGGCCGCCGGCCGCCCGTCGCCCGGTCCGGTGGCGTCGCCGTCCGGCGGGAGGGCTGCCCCTCGGTCGACCGGCGGGGCCTCGTCGCCCGGGTCGGTAGTGTCCGGCTGGTCCGGCTGCGCCGCCGTCGAGCTGCCGGGCTGCTTGCTCATGCTCTCCCCTTCGCCGCCGCGCCCGACGTGCCAGCGGGCCGGGCAGGTCATCGGCCATCCAGCGTACGCGCCCGGTTGGAGCCTCACCGCCGGCTGCGGCGGCGAACCGACGGGACCGTGGCGGCAGGCCGCCGGCCTTGCTTTTCTTCGGCTGATCCGCGGTTCTGAGTACGGATCGGTGCCTGAGGTCGCGCCGAGCCTGACGATCTACGGTTTCCGGCCGGGCGGGACGTGATCGTCGCCGGACCGGCGTGGAAGAATCGCGGCAGGTCCCGCCGCCGCGACCGGTACCCGACGCGGCGTGCCGGTGTCCGGCCGCCCGGCCGGTGCCCGCGGGTCCGGTTCCCGCCGTCGCCGTCGAGATCCCACAGGAGCCGTGATGGACGCCGTCTTCTCCGTACCCGAGCCGCGCAACGAGCCGGTACGCACCTACGAGCCGGGCAGCACCGACCGGGAGCGGCTCCAGCGACGGCTGACCGAGCTGGCCGCCGAGCGGATCGACCTGCCGATGACCATCGCCGGTGAGCAGCGGATGGCCGGCGGTGAACCGATAGACGTGGTCCAGCCGCACCGGCACGCGCACGTCCTCGGGGTCACCGGCCACGCCACCCACGACGACGCCCGCGCCGCGGTGCGGGCCGCCAAGGACGCCGCCCCGATGTGGCGGGCGCTGCCCTTCGAGGAGCGGGCGGCGATCTTCCTACGCGCCGCCGAACTGCTCGCCGGCCCCTGGCGGGACACCCTCAACGCCGCCACGATGCTGGGCCAGTCCAAGACCGCCGTGCAGGCGGAGATCGACTCGGCGTGCGAGTTCGTCGACTTCCTCCGGTTCAACGTGTTCTTCGCCCGCAAGCTGCTGGCGGAGCAGCCGCTCTCCTCGCCCGGGGTGTGGAACCGGTTCGACCATCGCCCGCTGGAAGGTTTCGTCTACGCGGTCACCCCGTTCAACTTCACCGCGATCGCCGGCAACCTGCCCTCGGCGCCGGCCCTGCTCGGCAACACCGTGGTCTGGAAGCCCGCGCCGACCCAGCAGTTCGCCGCGCACTTCACCATGCGGCTGTTCGAGGCGGCCGGCCTGCCACCCGGTGTGATCAACATGGTCACCGGGCGGGGCGAGGAGGTCTCCGACGTGGTCCTCGCCGACCCGGACCTGGCCGGCATCCACTTCACCGGCTCCACCAAGGTCTTCCAGCACCTGTGGCGGACCGTCGGCGAGAACATCGCCGGCTACCGGGGCTACCCGCGGCTGGTCGGCGAGACCGGAGGCAAGGACTTCGTGGTCGCCCACGCCAGCGCCGACGTCGACGCCCTGCACACCGCGCTGATCCGGGGCGCGTACGAGTACCAGGGCCAGAAGTGCTCGGCCGCGTCCCGGGCGTACGTCCCCCGGTCGATCTGGTCCGGCGGGCTGCGCGACCGGCTGGCCGCCACGGTGGAGGCGCTCAGCTACGGCGACGTCACCGACCTCACCCACTTCGGCGGCGCGGTCATCGACGACAAGGCGTTCGGCCGGCACACCGCCGCGTTGGAGCTGATCTCCGGCGACGACAGCTGTCGGATCCTCGCCGGCGGCACCGCCGACGACTCGGTCGGGTACTTCGTCCGGCCGACCCTGTTCGAGTGTGCCGATCCGGCCCACGAGACGTTCACCACGGAGTATTTCGGGCCGATCCTCGGCGTGCACGTCTTCGACGACGCCCGCTTCGACGAGGTGGTCGCCCAGGCCGAGTCGATCGCGCCGTACGCGCTGACCGGCTCGATCTTCGCCACCGACCGTCGGGTGGTGGACGCGGTGGCCGAGCGGATGCGGTACGCCGCCGGGAACTTCTACATCAACGACAAGCCGACCGGCGCGGTGGTCGGGCAGCAGCCGTTCGGTGGCGCGCGGGCCAGCGGCACCAACGACAAGGCCGGCTCCTGGCACAACCTGGTCCGCTGGATGTCGCCCCGGACGATCAAGGAGACCTTCGTGCCGCCGACCGACCACACGTACCCGCACATGGGCTGAGCCTCGACGGCCGCCGGCGGCGTGAACGGCGCCGCCGGCCGGGCTGCTCCGCCACCCGACGGAGAGAGCCGGCGGCCGGGGCACGCGCGGTGACCGCCCGCCGGACGGCGTCGAGGCATCGACGCTCCTGGCGTCACTGTCGTCGGCCGACAGTGCACATAGGAAAACCTGCCGGGTGGCAAATACGGAAATCCTGGACGTGGTGACGGCAAAGTGGCAGCTTAGAGGGCATGGCGGAATCCGGAGTCAACCCTACCGCGGCGGCCCTGCTGGGTCTGCTGCACGACGGGCCGATGACAGGCGGCCAACTGATGGCCGCCGCCGAGCGCCGACTGGCGCCGTACTGGTCGATGACCCGCAGTCAGGTCTACCGGGAGTTGCCGGTGCTGGCCGAGCGGGGTCTGGTGCGGCTCGGCAAGCCCGGGCCGCGGATGAGCCAGCCGTACGCGATCACCCCGTCCGGAAAACGGACGTTCTCGCGGTGGCTGGCGGAGAACCCCGGCAAGGACACCATCCGCAACCCGGTCGCCCTGCGCATCGCCTTCGGCAACCTGCACTCGGCCAGTCAGCTGAAGAACCTGTACGCGACCGCCAACGAGTACCACACCGAGGCCCTGGCGAACGTGCGGGAACAGGTGAAGAACGCCAAGAAGGAAGGCGAGACGTACGACGCCAGCGCGCTGGAGTTCGCCGTCGCCTACCACAAGGCCGCGCTGTCCTGGCTCAAGACCGCACCGGTCGGCTGACCGCCCAGGGGCCGGTCGCCCGGGACACGTTCCCGGTGACCGTGGGGCTCGCAAGCCCGCCGCCGGCTCTCGCAGTACGCTTGTCTGTCGTGACCGTTGCCGATTACGCCGAACAGCTCAAGGAACTCGACGCCACCCTGCGCAACATCGAGTCGGTGCTCGACCTGGACCGCCTCCGGGCGGACAAGGCCCGACTGGAGGAGCAGGCGTCCGCGCCGGACCTCTGGGACGACCAGGCGCGCGCGCAGCAGGTGACCTCCCAGTTGTCGTACGTCAACGGCGAGATCAGCAAGCTGGGCAGCCTGCGGTCCCGCCTCGACGACGCGTACGTGCTGCTGGAACTGGCCGACGCGGAGAGCGACTCCGGGGCGCTGGCCGAGGTCGAGACCGAGATCGCCGGGTTGACCAAGGCCATCCAGGAGATGGAGGTCCGCACCCTGCTCTCCGGCGAGTACGACTCCCGGGAGGCGCTGGTGGCCATCCGGGCCGGCGCCGGCGGCGTGGACGCGGCCGACTTCGCCGAGATGCTGCTGCGGATGTACCTGCGCTGGGCCGAGCGGCACGGCTACCCGACCGAGGTCTACGAGACCTCGTACGCCGAGGAGGCGGGGCTCAAGTCCGCCACCTTCACGGTCAAGGTCCCGTACGCCTACGGCACCCTCAGTGTCGAGTCGGGCACCCACCGGTTGGTCCGGATCAGCCCCTTCGACAACCAGGGCCGCAGGCAGACCAGCTTCGCCGGGGTCGAGGTGCTGCCCGTGGTGGAGCAGACCGACAGCATCGAGATCCCCGAGAACGAGATGCGGGTCGACGTGTACCGCTCCTCCGGGCCGGGCGGGCAGAGCGTCAACACCACCGACTCGGCGGTGCGGATCACCCACATCCCGACCGGCATCGTGGTGACCTGCCAGAACGAGAAGTCCCAGTTGCAGAACAAGGCCTCCGCGCTGCGGGTGCTCCAGGCCCGGCTGCTGGAGCGCAAGCGTCAGGAGGAGCAGGCCAAGATGGCGGGCCTGAAGACCGACGCCGCCGGCTCGTGGGGCGACCAGATGCGCTCGTACGTCCTGCACCCGTATCAGATGGTGAAGGATCTCCGTACCGAGCAGGAGACCGGCAATCCGTCCGCCGTCTTCGACGGGGAACTGGACTCCTTCATCGAGGCCGGCATCCGCTGGCGCAAGCAGCAGCAACTCGCCGGCGACACTGCGTGATCGTTCGTGGACGCGGCGCGTCATCGATCTCCAGGTCAGCGGGGGAATCGATGACGCGCCTCGCAACGATGGCCCGTGGCACTTGGCTCTGCGGTTACACCGCGTAGACTCACGACCCGTGATTCAGCTTGAGCAAGTGACGAAGACGTACCCGAAGGCGTCCCGGCCTTCGCTCGACAACGTGTCCGTCTCGATCGAGAAGGGCGAGTTCGTCTTCTTCATCGGTCCTTCCGGCTCCGGCAAGTCCACCATCATCAAGATGCTGCTGCACGAGGTCAGCCCCAACAAGGGCCGGGTCGTCGTGAACGGCAAGGACGTCACGACGATGCGCTCCTGGAAGCGGCCCCACTTCCGGCGTTCGATCGGCTGCGTCTTCCAGGACTTCCGGCTGCTGCCGAACCGCACCGCCTACGAGAACGTGGCGTTCGCTCTCGAGGTGATCGGCAAGACCAAGGCGGTGGCCCGCCGGGTGGTGCCGGAGGTTCTGGAGCTGGTCGGGCTCGGTGGTAAGGAGCACCGCTACCCGCACGAGCTCTCCGGTGGAGAGCAGCAGCGGGTCGCGGTCGCCCGGGCGTTCGTGAACCGTCCGCTGATCCTGCTCGCGGACGAGCCGACCGGTAACCTCGACCCGGACACCTCGATCGAGATCATGCGCCTGCTGGACCGGATCAACCGCACCGGTACGACCGTCGTGATGGTCACCCACGACTCCAACATCGTGAACCAGATGCGTCGCCGCGTCATCGAGATCGAGAGCGGTCGCATCGTGCGTGACCAGGCTCGCGGCGTCTACGGGTGAGCCGACGCGCCATCCCTGCCGTACGACCTGACGACGAACACCTCACGCCGGAGAGCCGGAGGAACACCCGATGCGGATGAAGTACGTCCTGTCCGAGGTACTGGTCGGACTGTGGCGCAACGTCACCATGACCATCGCGATGATCATCACGATGGCGGTGTCGCTGTTCATGCTGGGCGGCGCGGGCCTGCTGTACCAGAAGGTCGGCGACATGAAGGACCTCTACTACGAGAACGTCCAGGTCTCGATCTTCCTGAAGACCGACGCCACCCCCCAGCAGCGGGACGACCTCGAGGCCAAGCTGAAGAGCGACCCCCTGGTCAAGGAGGTGACGTACGTCAACAAGGACGAGGCGTACAAGCGCTTCCAGGAGATGTACCAGGACGCGCCGGACCTGGTGAACGCCGTCAAGGCCGACCAGCTGCCCGAGTCGTTCCGGATCAAGCTGGTCGACCCGGAGCAGTACAAGAACATCTACGACCAGTACAAGGGCACCGAGGGGATCGACGAGATCGTCGACCAGAGCCGGTTGCTGGACAAGGTGTTCGGCGTCCTCACCGGGATCCAGACCTTCGCGCTGGCCATCGCGGTGTTCATGGCCGCGGCGGCGCTGCTCCTGGTCGCCAACACCATCCAGGTGGCCGCCTACAGCAAGCGGCGTGAGGTCGCGGTCATGAAGCTGGTCGGCGCCTCGAACTGGTTCATCCAGGCGCCGTTCGTGTTGGAGGCCGTGGTCGCCGGTCTGATCGGCTCGATCCTCGCCCTGGCGTTCATGGCGGTCGGGAAGTCGGTCGCCTCGGGCGGCTCGCTGTCCGCCCTGGAGGGCCTGATCACGCCGGTCTCCTGGTCGGACATCTTCCTGATGTTCCCGATCATGGCCGGCGTCGGCGCCCTGTTCAGCGCGATCACCGGCTGGGTCACGCTCCGGTTCTACCTGCGGGTCTAGTCACCCGGCTCTCCGCCGACCCTCTCGCGCCGGAAACAAACGGCGCGAGAGGGTCGTTGGCGTTCGGGTAGCATGATCTGCGCCCGCCGGCCGGCCGTCCGGTCGCGGGTCGGAACACGAGAGGGGGTGGCGCCGGATGCCACGGGAAAAGGGCCGCAAGGTGGTCGCCTCCAACAAGAAGGCCCGCCACGACTATGCCATCCTCGACACGTACGAGGCGGGCATGGCGCTGACCGGAACCGAGGTGAAGTCGCTGCGGGCCGGTCGGGCGTCCCTGGTCGACGCCTTCGCCCAGGAGCGTGACGGCGAGCTCTACCTGCACGGCATGCACATCCCGGAGTACACCCAGGGCACCTGGACCAACCACGAGCCCCGGCGTACCCGCAAGCTGCTGCTCAAGCGCCTGGAGATCGACCGGCTGATCGGCAAGACCCGCGAGGGTGGCCTGACCATGGTGCCGTTGCAGATCTACTTCTCCGACGGCTGGGCCAAGGTGGAGATCGCCCTGGCCAAGGGCAAGAAGTCGTACGACAAGCGCCAGGACCTCGCCAAGCGGGACGCCGACCGGGAGATCACCCGGGCGGTGGGTCGGCGCGGCAAGGGAATGGACGACTGATTCGTCCCATTTGCCGCTGGTGGCCGGGTCGAGCCGGGCCTCGGGATGAATCCGGTTGCGGCAGGGGTTAGTCTTGACGGAGCCGCCAACACCGGCGGCCCGCCGAGGGGGTGACTGGTTTCGACTTCGTACGTTGCGGCAGGGGAAGCGAGCCGAGGAAGCCGACGTCGTCTCGAGAATCGTTCGTCGGAAACCAATAAGCGCCAAGAACAATCGCGCTGACTTCGCTCTCGCCGCCTGAGGCGAGTAGCGAGTCTGTCGGCCTGGGAGCGCCTTCGACCCAGTTAGCCGGCATCAGCTAGAAGGCTGGCCAACCGGACCCGGTCGCGGGGTCCGTGCGGCGAGATCAATCAGCGACTGGGCCCGTCACACCGACTCGCTCGCGTGATCGGAGGGGCCGAGTAGAGGCACAGCGAGCTGCGCTCGGAGAAGCCCTGACAAGGCGGCGAAGGACCCGGGTTCGATTCCCGGCACCTCCACCACCTGACGATGCGCCCCGGCCCACCCGGCCGGGGCGCATCGCTGTACCCGTCGACTGTTGCCGGTGGTGCTGGCGGGGCCAGCGGGACACGTGGGGCCAATGAGTCCCTCCGGTGCTCTGGACATGCCCTGAGCTGCGGGTCCACCATCGCTGTACGCGATGAAGCGCCAGCAGCGCGGGGAGGTGCCCGTGGTCACCCGTCCGATCCAGCAGCCGTCCGTCGTCCGCCCGCCCGCCACCCGCCGGCCCGTCTCGGCCGGCGAGCTGACCGCCCTGGCCCGGGCACTCGCCCAGCCGGCCGGCCAGCCGCACTGGCGGGAACGCGTCGCCGGCCACCTCGTCCCGGTCCGGCAGGGCTTCGTCGACCACGTCCGGCTCACCGAAGGGCCGGGTGGGCTCTACGCCGAACTGCTCGGCCAGGCACCCCGACTGCACCGGGGCGTACGACTGCTGACCGGCGAGCACGCGGCGCTGCTCGCGGCGCTCGTCGACCTCCAGCACGCGGTGCGGCAGCGCCGGGTGACCGCCGCGGAGCTGCGCCGGCGTACCGGGGATCTGTTGCGGGCCCTGACCCGGCACCGGCAGCACGGCGCGGACCTGCTCTGGGAGGCGTACCAGAGCGATCTGGGCGGGGAGACCTGAGGCGGGAACCGGCCGTTCCGGGCCTCCGTCAAACCGGCATGCGTCGACTCGTCGCCCTGTTCGGGCTCCCCCTGCTGGCCGTGGCCGCCTGCGCGCCGACCGGTTCCGCCCCCTCCGGCGGCGATCCGGACCACCGGTGGGAGGCGTTCCACCAGCGGGCCGTCGAGGTCGCCGAAGCCTGGCAGCCCGACGCGACCTGGACCAGCGGGTACGTCCCGCTGCAGGGCCCCACCGTGCTGGTCGGCGACCCCGACCTCACCCCCGACCTCGAGGCGGCCCTCGCCGCCGGCTGGTACCGGGACCAGATCGAGATCCCGGCCACCCGACCGGCCACCGGCACCATCCGCTTCCCGGACGGCAAACTGACCGTGCCGCTGGTCAGCGCGGCCGAGGCGTACCGGCAGCTCGACCAGGGCGACCCACCGCCCTGCGACGGCCGCCCGAAGGCGCCCGCCCCGACGGGGGAGCCGCGCCCCGACGGGGCCGTCTCCGCCGCCGCCGGCACCGCCTGCATCCCGCTGACCGTCACCGCCGTCACGCTCGGCACCGTGCCCATACGCACCAGCCGGGGCCAGGCCGAGGTGCCGGCGTGGCTGTTCACCGTGACCGAACTCGGCACGCGGGTGGCCCGGGTGGCGGTCGCGCCGCAGGCGGTCACCGCGCTGC
>NZ_SMJY01000129.1:0-17629 GCF_004348355.1 Micromonospora sp. KC721
GTCGTGGGGGGCGGCGTGGTGGTCGGCGGGGCCGTGGTCGGTGCCGGCCCGGCGGCGACGGCGAGGTCGTACGCCCGCTGCGGGACGAACTGGCCGGCGCTGGCGATGCAGCCGTCGGCCTCGCCGGGCAGTTTCACCCAGAGCAGCGCGTCGATCATCGGGTCGCCGGTGTTGGTGGTGCTCGGGGTGCCGATCGCCCGACCGGGCGGGTCGCACCACTCCGAACCGAGCGGTCCGTTGCCGTTGCGGCTGGTGTCGATGATTGCCCGCAGCCGGGAGATGCCGGTGGCGGCGATGACCTGCTTGGCGTACGGGACGGCCTCGGCGGTGGTGCGGTAGTTCGACACGTTCAGCGAGATGCCGTCGGCGCTGTTGGCGATGTCCGCGCCGACCAGTCGGGAGGCGATCTCGGCGGGTGCCAGCCAGGCCGAGTTGCCGGCGTCGAAGTAGACCTTCGCCGCCGCCGAGCCCGCCTTGAGCCGCTTGCCGGCGTACGCCATGGAGGCCCGCGTCTCGGCCTGCTGGCTGGGGTTCTGGCAGTTGGTCATCAGCGGCAGCACGTCGGGTTCGAGCACGATGGTGGCCCGCCGCCCGTTCAGGCCGGCGGCGACCTGGTCGACCCAGGCGCGGTAGCTGGCGTGGTTCGGTGCGCCTCCGCCGCTGGCGCCGGAGCAGTCCCGGTTCGGGATGTTGTAGACCACCATGATCGGGATCTTCCCGGCCGCGGCGGCGGCCCCCACGAAGGCGTCCACCTCGGCGCGTACCGTCGAGGTGTTGGTCCGGGTGAACCAGCGGGCCTGTGGGACGGCGGCAATCCGGTCGCGGATGACCGCGGCGCGCGAATCCTGGGGGTTCGCCGCCACCCAGGCCGCCGCGGCGGTCTGCGGATCGACGTAGAAGGCGGAGTCGGCCGCCGCGGCCGGAGCGGGCCGGAGTGCGACCACGCCCATCGTGGCGGCGACGGCGAACGCAGTCGCCGCTGCGCCGATCGCTGCGACAGTCCTCTTGTGCTGCATGACCAACACCTCACATGTATCGACAGGGATGCGTGGAAGCGCTCCCATATGCAGGACAAAATACGGGCATGTTGCCGCGATGTGAAGACCTCGCCGGCAGCGGACCCGCCGACCTGGGAAAATGCGACATGCGCCTGGTACTCATCGCCGACACCCACCTGCCGAAACGCGCGCGGGACCTGCCCGCACCGGTCTGGTCGGCGGTGGGGGACGCCGACGTGGTGGTGCACGCCGGCGACTGGGTCGAGCCGGCCCTGCTCGACGCGCTGTCGGCCCGGTCCCGCCGGCTCATCGGCGTGTACGGCAACAACGACGGCCCCGAGTTGCGGGCCCGGCTGCCCGAGGTGGCCCGGGCAGACCTCGACGGCCTGCGCCTGGCGGTGGTGCACGAGACAGGGCCGAAGGAGCGCCGCGAGCAGCGCTGCGCGGCCCGCTTCCCCGACACCGACCTGCTGGTCTTCGGCCACTCGCACATCCCGTGGGACAGCGTCGCCCCGGGCGGGCTGCGCCTGCTCAACCCGGGTTCACCGACCGACCGGCGGGCGCAGCCGTACGCCACCTACCTGACCGCGCGGGTGGTGGCGGGTCAACTCGACGCCGTCGAGCTGCACCGCCTGCCCTGAGTGCGGGTCATCTGCCGGGGGACGGTCGGGCCCTGCCGCGGGATGGTTCCGGTCCGCTCTCCCGTGCGGTCCAGGAGGCGCATGACCGGGGTGGCGGTGATCCCGTGCGCCACCACCGAGACGACCACCACCAGGCCGACCGTGGCCCAGAGCAGGTCCGCCTGCGGGAAGTCCGCCTTCGTTGTGGCGTACGCCAGGTAGTAGAACGAGCCGACCCCGCGGATGCCGAACGCTGCGATCACCCAGTGTTCCGCCGGCCGACCCGGCGCACCGCGCAGCGACACCCAGCCGACCAGCGGCCGGACCACGAGCAGCAGCGCCAGCCCGACACCCGCCGCCTGCCAGGTCAGCGGGGCCAGCAGCCCACCGACCACCGCTCCGCCGAAGATCAACAGCAGCATGACGGTGAGCAGCCGCTCCACCTGCTCGGCGAAGTCGTGCAGCACCGAGTGGAACTCGTGGGTCCGCTCGGCGGACCGGATCGCCCGGGCGGCCACGAACACGGCCAGGAACCCGTAGCCGCCGAGCACCTCCACCACGCCGTACGCGAGGAAGGTGGCGGCCAGCGCGAGGAAACCCTCGGCATGCCGGGCCAGCCGCACCTGGGTGGGGGCGTGGAAGAAGAGCTTGCCGAGCAGCCAGCCGATGAGCAGCCCGCCGCCCACACCGACGGCGAGCTTGTAGAGCACGTCGACGCTGAACCAGTCGACGAACCACGCCCGCGGCGCGAGGCCGGCGGTGGCCACGGCGACCGCCGCGTACACGAAGGGAAAGGCGAGCCCGTCGTTCAGCCCCGCCTCGGAGGTGAGCGCGAAGCGGACCTCGTCCTCGGAATCCTCCACATCGGTCGGCTCGCCGACCTGTACGTCCGCGGCGAGCACCGGGTCGGTCGGGGCCAGGGCCGCGCCGAGCAGCAGCGCCGCCGCCGGCGCCAGTCCCGCCCACCACCAGCCGAGCAGCGCCACCGCCGCGATGCAGACCGGCATGGCGATCGCCAGCAGCCGCCAGGTCGACGACCACCGTCGCCAGCTCAACGGCCTATCGATCTTCAGGCCGGCACCCATCAGGGCGACGATCACCCCGATCTCGGTCAGGTGGGCGGTCACCTGCGGCCAGCGCAGCGGGTCCGGCGAGGGCAGCCCGGTGGGCAGCAGGAAGACCAGCATGCCCAGGACCAGGAAGGCGATGGGCATGGACAGCGGACGGTGTTCCAACGCCCGGGGCAGGATCCCGGCCAGCAGGGCACCGACCCCCACCACCGCGAACGCGACATCGACCGGTTCCACGCCACCACCTCTCGGACCCGCCCGCGTCGTGCGGCTGGGGTGGAACTGTGCCCGGTGCCGCCTCCCGCTACGCCTGGGTGCCCGTCTTGTCCCGGGACGGCCGCCGCTGACCGGTGGCCAGCGGGGAGTCGCCCAGCCCGGCCAGCAGCGCCGCGGGGTCGTCGTAGACCGCCACCGCGCCGGCCCCGGCCAGCTCACCGCGACTGGTGCCGCCGCAGCTCAACCCCACGCAGGGGATGTCGAGCCGGGCCGCCGCGGCGACGTCCCACACCGAGTCGCCGACGAAGACGACCCGCTCGGCGGCCAGCCGGGACTGCTCCAGGGCGGCGACCAGGATGTCCGGGGCCGGCTTGCTCGCCTCGGCGTCGGCCGAACAGGTGACGGTGTCGACCACGTCGTCGGCGTCCAGCGCGGCGCGTAGCGCCTCGACCTCCTGCGGGGCGGCGGAGGTGGCCAGCACCACCCGCAGACCCCGGGCGGCGCAGGCGCGCAACAGCTCCGCCGCGCCGGGCAGCGGGACCAACCGTTCCCAGTACTCGCCGAAGAAGCCGTCGTGGGCGGCGCGCAGCCTGTCGTCCTCGCTCCGGTCCCGCTCCGGGCCGAGCAGGTGGTCCAGGAGCTTGTCCGAACCCATGCCGATCGACCGGTGGATGGTGGCCATCGGCACCCGGTGGTCGGCTTGGCGCAACGCCTCCCACCAGCTGACCGTGTGCAGGTACGTGGTGTCGACGAGGGTCCCGTCGACGTCGAAGAGAACCCCGTCGGGTCGGTGTGCGCTCATGCCGGACCTCCTACCCGGGGCGGGTCGCCGCGACGCCCCCCGCTCGCCTCGCCGTCCGCCCTCACCGGGCCGGGATGAGGATCTCGAACCAGACGGTCGAACCGCGGACCGTGGGGTCCGTGCCCCAGGCGTCGCTGAGCTGTTCGATCAGGCCGAGCCCGCGCCCCCGGCTGCTCAACGTGTCGGTCTGCGCCCGGGTCACCGTCCCCCGGGTGCCGGAGTCCGCCACCGACACCAGCAGACGCTCCGCGCTCAGGTCGATCACCACCCGGGCGGCTGTCCCGGCGTGCAGCAGGGCGTTCGTGGTCAGCTCGCTGGTGCACAGCACCGCCGCGCCGATCACCGCCTCCGGCACCTGCCAGGCGGTGAGCTGCCCGGTCATCCAGTGCCGTACCCGGCTCGGCGCGGTCGGCTCGGCCGGCATCTCCATGCTCGCCGAGCGGCTCGGCTTGAGCGCGTGCTCCACCGCCAGCACGGCGACGTCGTCCTCGGTGGCACCGGCCACCGCGGCGGTGGCGACCGCGCAGAGCGCCCGCGGATCCCCGCTGGCCGCTGCGGCTGCCGCGGCGACGAGCCGGTCGAGGCCGGCGCTGAGGCTGTGTCGCCGGCGTTCCACCACCCCGTCGCTGTAGAGCAGAAGGGTGTCCCCGGGCGGGAACGGCACGGTGCTGGTGCGCGGCCGGCAGCCCAGCCCGAGTGGGGCGCCGGCGGGAAGCGCCACGAACTCGGCGGTGGCGGAGCCGTCCGGCCGGCTGCGCCGGATCAGCGGCGGGGGATGCCCGGCGCTGGCCAGGGTGATCTGCCCGTGGTCGGCGTCCAGCACGCCGAAGACCACGGTGACGAAGAGCTCCTGGCTGCCGGTCTCGGTGCCGAGGCTGGCCACCAGCCGGTCGAGCCCGACCAGGACGGCATCCGGGCGCGGGTCGGCCAGTGCCAGGGCGCGCAACGCCGCGCGTACCTGTCCCATCCGGGCTGCCGCCTGCACGTCGTGGCCGGCGACGTCGCCGAGCACCACGCCAAGGTCACCGGTGGGCAGCAGGAACGCATCGTAGAAGTCCCCGCCGGCGGCGTTGCCGTCGACGCCGGGATCGTAGCGGGCGGCGATGCGCAGCCGGGGCAGCGCCGGTAGCTGCTCCGGCAGCATGCTGCGTTGCAGCAGCTGGGCGGTACCGTGCTGGGTCTCGAACCGGCGGGCCCGCTCGGCTGCCTGGCCGACCAGCTCCGCCGAGGCGGCCAGCAGCGCGCGCTCCGCCGCCGACCAGCCGTGCGGCGCCTGATAGCCGACGCCCAGGCCACCACGGATCACCGACGAACGCAGCGGCAGCGCGGCCAGTGCGCGGATCTTCTGGTCGTGCCGGTCCACCGCGTGCTGTCGCAGCGGCTGGCCGTCCCCGGTGAACGAGGGCATCCCGCTGACGGCGGCCAGCACGACCGGCGCGGAGGAGTCGGGGGCGAGGGGCCGCCACAGCGGCGGCAGGCGTTCGTCGGCCTCGTCGAGCAGTTCGCCCGGAACCCGGCGGACCATCCGCCAGGCCGGTCCCTCGTCCACCGCCAGGGTCACCTGGTCGGCGTCGAACGAGTGCAGCATGTAGCGCAGCGTGACCCGGGCCACGTCGTCGAGGGTGAGCGTGCCGGACAGTGCCGCGGCGAAGTCGCTCAGGCTCTGCAACTGATGGGTGAGCTGGATGGTCTGGGCGGCGACGGTCAGCACCCCGACGATCCGACCGGTGCTGTCCCGGGCCGGCGAGTGGCCCCGGGTGAAGACGCCGTGGTCGCCGCCGGCGGCCAGCTGCCGGCCGACGGGCAACACCGACTCTTTCTGGAGGAAGGACTCTCCGTGCTGGTAGACCCGCTCGATGATGTCGCCGACGCCGGGGGTGTCCCACACATCGGCGAAGACCTCCGCCGCCGGTCGGCCGAGCGCGGCGGGGTGCCGGTCGCCGATCAGCTCCGAGAAACCCTGGTTGTAGAGCATCTCGAACCGGTCACCGTAGTAGAGCGCCATCGGCACCGGCGAGGACAGGATCACGTCCACCAGCGCGCGTACCGCCGGGTCCCACCGCTGTGGCGGCCCGAGTCCGGTGCGCGCCCACGGGTGGGCGAGCACGGCCGCCGCCACCTGCGAGACCGGGGCTGGTCCGGGGGTGGCGGGTGAGGTGGGGAAGCTCCCGACCGTGCCTGGCATGCCACGCAGCCTAACCGTCCGGTGCCGGGCTGCATTTTCGATCATGCTTTGCGCTCCGGGGTGTCCGTGCTCGTGGAGACGTTAGGGCAGGTCAAGGCGGGTTTCAGAGAGCATGTCGGGAAAATCAGATACGTGTGTCCGGCGTGCCTGCCCAACGACCGGGTATCCGCCCGGCGCAGTCCATGCGACAGGAGGGACATCATGCCGGAAACCCTCGCGGTCAGGCAGGTCGACATCGGCAATGCCCTGGCCGACATGTGGAGGTCGGTGCTGCTCTTCATCCCGAGGGCGATCGCGTTCATCGCAATCCTCGTGGTGGGCTGGCTCATCGCCCGAGCCGTCCTCAAAATCGTGGACGCGGCACTGGAACGGGTGGGCTTCGACCGGGCGGTCGAACGCGGCGGGATCAGACGCGCGCTCGAACGCACCAGATACGACGCCAGCGACATCCTGGCGAAGCTCGCGTACTACGCCGTCCTGCTGTTCACCCTGCAGTTCGCCTTCGGGGTGTGGGGACCCAACGCGATCAGTGACCTGATCCGGGGCGTGGTGGCCTGGCTACCACGCGCTTTCGTGGCGATCGTCATCGTGGTCGTCGCCGCGGCCATCGCCAACGCGGTCCGGGACCTGGTCAGTGGGGCGCTCGGCGGTCTGTCGTACGGCAAGGTCCTGGCCGACCTGACGGCGGTCTTCATCCTGGCGCTCGGTGTCATCGCGGCGCTGAACCAGGTGGGCATTGCCACCACCGTCACCACGCCGGTACTGATCGCGGTCCTGGCCACGGTGGCCGGCATCCTGATCATCGGCGTCGGCGGCGGTCTGGTCAAACCGATGCAGAACCGCTGGGAGGGCTGGCTGCAGCGCGCGGCGGAGGAGTCGCAGGCGGTCCAGGAGCACCGCCGGGCACAGAATGCCGGGCGCAGCGACATGGACCGGCAGATGGCCGACCGGGGCGGCGTCGCGCCGATGCCCCAGCCCGAGGAGGTCCGGTCGGGCGGCCGGGGAGGCGCCATGGGCGACGAGACACAGCAGTTCCGGCGCCCGGGCAGTTGAGTTCGGGCGTGCCGGGAGGGTGTCCGCGCGTGGCGCGGGCGCCCTCCCGTCGTTCAGACCGCCTCGAGGTGACGCGGGTCGAGGGTGCGGGCGAGCGCGCAGACCGCCAGCAGACGGACGGAAAGCCACTGCGGCGCCGACCAGTCGACCGGACCGACAGGCGGAAGCAGGCCGTGCTCCACAGCTGCCGCCCGGATCCCCTCGGCATAGCCGGCGAGCGCGGCTGGGGTCAGCGGGCGACGGTCACCGTCGAGGCTCTCGCGTACCGCGGCGGCGTGCTGGTCGACCAACGCGAGCAGGGCCGGGATGGCGGCAGCCGCGGCGAATCCGTCGGCGCCGACCGAGGCGGCGAGCAGCGCGAGGGTCGAACGGGCCCGGCTCGCGGCGGTCCGGGGGGCGACCCGGTGGTACGGCACACGCATGAGGAACCACGCTAACCCCCGGGTAGCCACCGTGGCCTCGGCCGCTCGGCCGATCCCGACCCCTCTTCCGGTCGTGCACGACCCGCCGTGGGGATTGAGCCGGCCCAGGCGGGGCAGAGGGAGAACCGGGCGGGAACCGGCGCGATCGGCAGCGGGGAGGCACGAATGGAACAGCACGCGGACGGCCCGGATGCGGCGCACCGCCGGCCCACCGGGGTCACCGACGAGACGGTTGCCGCGCTGGGCAAGCTCAGCGAGGCGTTGGAGACCGTCGAGCGGGCCCGGGGCCGCCTCTACGATCTGCACCAGCTGATCGGCCACGCCGACCTGATGCTCGACGAGGCCGTCGCGCTGTTTCAGGCGGCCGGGCACCACGACCTGGCCGAGGAGATCACCACCGAGCTGCTCGGGCGCAACGTCATCGCCGGCCGCTGGACGTTCCAGATCGTCGAGGACTTCGACGACGGGTACTACGCCCTCTTCCGGCAACTGGATCGGCGAGCCCGTGACGAGCTGGTGGGCGGCCGCCGTCATCTGTACGAGGCGCAGATGAAGGAGAGCCGGCGTACCCGGGGCCGGCCCGGCCACGAGGCGCGGCCCGGCTTCGACGGTTAGCCGTCGACCGGCCCCGCCCTGCTCACCGCGGCCGGGCTACTCGATGGGCGCGTCCGCCGGGCGTCGCCGGGCCGCGTCGTCGGCGAGGATGACCGTGGCGACCATGACGGCGACGCAGAGGCTGAACAGCCAGGAGTCGTCGGCGACCAACTTGGCCGAGACGGGGGCCTGGATGGCGGCGAGCAGGAAACCGAGCCAGGCCAGGCGACGCTGACGTGGGGTGAGGAAGCCGGAGCCTTGTTGCATCCCGAAAGTCTGGCGCGGCGATAGCCGGTTGCCGTCAGCCGATCGGCCGATTCTGAACGGGCTGTCCGTGTTTCTGCCTGTTTTGGTCCATCGTTGTGCCGATTCGGGGGAGGCGCCACCGGCGGATGGGTGCTCCCGACGGTGCGGCGTCGGCCGCCCGCTTCGTGGTCCACTCCGGCTGTGGCAGACGCGGGTGACCCGCTGGTTCGGACGGGACGACCTGCCCCAGAGCGAGTCGATGTGGCGGCCCGTCGGACGGGTCAGGAGGAGAAGCCCGGAGCAGGCGCGGCCCGCTGGTGGGGTGGCGGGACGCGGACCGCGGCCATGCCGGCCGCGGTGGCCGCCTGCACGCCGAGGTCGGTGTCCTCGAAGACCAGGCACGACTCGGGCGACACCCCGAGCAGCCGGGCGGCGAGCAGGAAACACTCCGGGTCCGGCTTGGCCCGGGCGTACTCACCCGCGCAGACCAGGACGTCGAAGCGATCGAGCAGGCCCAGCGTCCGCAACGAGGCGGTCACCGACTCGCGGGTGCTGCCGGAGACCACGGCGAAGGGCACCCGGCGATGCGCCTCCTCGATGTGGCGCAGCACGCCCGGTACGGCGGTGAGGGTCGGCAGGAGTTGCCGGTAGCACTCCTCCTGGCGGCGGGCGACGTCCTCCACCGGCATCGCGACACCGTGCCGGGCGGCCAGGTCGGCGACGATGTCGACCACCGGTCGACCGCCCCAGGCGTAGAAGAGCTCCTCAGGGAAGTCGCAGCCCCACTCGGCCAGCGTCTGCCGCCAGGCGGCGTGGTGCAACGGCATGGAGTCGGCGATGGTGCCGTCGCAGTCGAACAGGTAGGCCCGGAACTCGCCGGGCGGCAGGGGCAGCAGCACCGGTCCAGGGTAGGGCCCGCCGATCCGGCCCGGGCCGGGGGAGCCGTCGGCCGCCGGCGGACCGGCCGCCGACGGCCCGGCCGGTCACATCGTGTCGGGGCCGGTCCGTCCCGTGGTCGACGGGCGGTACGCCCGCTGCGAGTCGGTCATCTCGCGCCCCTCCGCCTCCGGTCCGGCGCCCCGGTCCGCCGCCTCCGGCCCATGCCCGAAGGCGGCCTCCTCGCCGGCGTCGTTGCCGGTGACGTCGTCGGCCTGCCCGTCGAGGGTCGAGCGGGCGATCGCCCGGTCCAGCTCCTCCAGCGGGAGTTTCTGCTCGTCCCGCCACACCCTGTCGTCGTTCTCGGTCATCCCATCGCGGTACCCCCGCCCGGTGATCGCAAACGGAGGGCCGGACACGACGATGGCCGCCGGTTCACCGGCGGCCATCGGTTTCGTCCCGACGTTGGGGGAGGGAATCAGGGCTGGGGCCGGTCGACGGTGCCGCGCCAGGCACCCGTCTCCAGACCGCGCCGCTCGATGAACTGCTTGAACCGGTCCAGGTCGCCCTTGACGCGACGGTCCACCACGCCCAGCTTGTCGCCGGCCTGCTCGACCACGCCGTGCGGTTCGAACTCCATCTGCAACGTCACCCGGGTCTGGTTGTCGTCGAGACGGTGGAAGGTGACCACGCCGGCGTGCCGGGTACCGCCGGTCGACTTCCAGGCCACCCGCTCGTCGGGAAGCTGCTCGGTGATCTCGGCGTCGAACTCCCGCTTGACGCCGGCGATCTCCACCGTCCAGTGCGTCAACGTGTCCGACAGCTGCCGGACCTCCTCGACCCCCTCCATGAACTGGGGGAACTCCTCGAACTGGGTCCACTGGTCGTACGCCGTCCGGATCGGGACAGTGACCTCCACGTGCTCGATAACGCCGCTCATGAAACCGCTCCTCCTCTGCACCTGGTCACGGGTCGTTGGGCGACCCGGCTCACCAGCGCGTCGTCTCGTTCTTGTGCCCCAGCGCGGCCCACACCTCCGAGACCGTGCGGTAGCGGGTGCCGTCGGGCAACCGCTCCAGCTCCGCGACCAGGTCGTCGGGAGCCTCGTTGTCGCGGGCGTTGGCGACCAACGCCGCACGGTCCCCGGGCAGAGCCGACATCGTGATGAACCGTCCCAGTCGGCTGCGCGCCTCCACGTCGGTGGAGCTCATGCCCTTCGGTGCCCCGGTGCGTAGCTCACCCGCCGGGGCTGTGGTGGTGCCCGGCTGATCCTCGCCGGCCGGCTCGGGCTCGCGGAACTCCTCGGCGCGCGAGCCCGCGGTGCCGGGCCCCTGCACGAGGCCGGCGACCTCCTGGCTCATCTGCTCGTCGAGCCTCGGTCCGTGCTTGCTGCTGCCACGTTCCATGCCGTCTGTGCTACCCCGGGGAAGTGGCGGGAAACGCCGCACCCCCGCACCCGGTCACGAACCGGCGGCGGCCTTCGGCGGCAGCACCGGCTCACCCGGGTCCGCCGCCCCGGCCTGGAGCACCCGCCCACGCTGCAACTCGGCGTTGATCTGCACGCCGAACATCAGCGCCGAGTTGGACAGATAGAGCCAGACCAGGAAGGCGATCACCGCGCCCAGGCTGCCGTATGTCACGTCGTAGGCGCCGAAGTTGGCCACGTACAGCCCGAAACCGAAGGAGGCGAGCACCCAGGAGAGCAGGGCCACCGCCCCGCCCGGGGTGAGCCAACGGAACCGGGGCTGCCGTACGTTCGGGGCGATCCAGAACAACAGCGACAACAGGATCATCGCCACCAGGGCCAGCACCGGCCACTTGACCACACTCCACACCGTGCGGGCCAGTCCGCCCGCGCCCACCAGGTCGCCCACGGCGTCCGTCACCGGGCCGCTGATGATCAGACCGAGTGCCACCACCGCGAGCAGCACCAGCGAGACCCCGGCCAGACCGATCTGCAGCGGACGCAGCTGCCAGAACGGCCGCCCCTCCGTCACCCCGTAGATGGCGTTGGAGGCCCGGGTGAACGCACCGATGTAGCTCGACGCCGACCAGAGCGCACCGATCAGGCCGAAACTCAGCAGCACGCGTGCCCCGTCGCGCTGGTCGACCACGGTGCGCACCACCGCGACGAAGCTGTCGTTGGCCACGACCGCCCCGGCCCCGATGTCCCGGGCCAGGTCCAGCACCGTGTCCACCGTCCGTTCGCCCTCGGAGACCAGGCCGACCAGGGCGACCACCACCACCGTGGCGGGAAAGAGCGCCAGCACCGCGTAGTAGGTCAGCGCGGCGGCCCAGTCGGCGCAGTCGTCCCGTACGAAGTTTCGGGCGCTGCGTACCAACACACCGCGCCAGGTTGCCCAGTGCAACTGGCGTACCCGGCCGGGCAGCGGCAGGTGCCCTCGCCCCGCGGCCGAGGCCGGCTCCGTGGTCGCTGCCATCGCCGCTCCTCGCCCGAGGGCCGGACGCCCCGCCGCCCGGCCGATCATTTGGCCACGCCGGTACCCCCGCACCGAAATCGACAAACCCGACTGATGGAGTTTGCCCCCGGGACGCCAGGGAACCGTCATCGGGAGGCGACAGTGACGAGGAGGACGAGATGCCCGGGCGCGAGGTGATGCCCAGCACGCTGCGGCGCTCCCCGAAGAAGGCGCAGCGCACCTGGGAGAAGACGCACGACTCGGCGGTCCAGACGTACGGCGAGGGGGAGCGGGCACACCGCACCGCGTTCGCCGCCGTCAAGCACGAGTTCGAGAAGGTCGGCGACCACTGGGAACCGAAGGGCCGCAAAGGACCCAGCGACCGGCAGGCCGCAGGTGGCGGACCCGCCCGACGGGCCCCCACGGCCGGCGGGGTGGACGCCAACGCCACCAAGGACCACCTGATGGAGGTGGCCCGCAAGCTGGACGTGCCGGGACGGTCCCGGATGACCAAACCGGAACTGGTCAAGGCGATCGAGAAGGCCAACACCCGGCAGACCACGAAGACTCGGGAGAGGGCCAAGGCCCGCGGTCGCTGACCGGCGACCCGACACCACGGGAGCCCGGGACCAGACGTCCCGGGCTCCCGCACCCCGCGCTCACCAGTGGCCGCCGCCGGGCGCCTCGATGTGCACCGCCTTGACGGTGCTGAACTCGTCGAGCAACTCCGGGCCGTACCCGAACCCCTGGCCGCTGCCGCGGCGCGGCTGCGCGGCACCGCCCGGAGCGCCGCCGAAGACCGCGTTGACCTTCACGGTGCCCACCGGCAGCTCCCGCCAGGCCCGCTGCGCGTGGCTCATCGACGGGGTCAGCACGGTCGCGGCCAGCCCGTACGGGCTGTCCGCGGCGCAGCGCAGCGCCTCGCTGAACGAGTCCACCACGACCACCGCGGCGACCGGGCCGAAGGTCTCCTCCCGTACCAGCGTCATCTCCTGCCGGCAGTCGGTCACCACGGTCGCCGGGTAGAACGCGCCTGGCCCGTCCGGCAGCGAGCCCCCGGTGCGCAGCGTCGCGCCGTCGGCGACCGCCGCGGTGACCTGGCCGTGCACGTGGTCGCGGTGCCGCCGGTCGACCAGCGGCCCGAGCTCGGTGGCCGGGTCACGTCCCGGCCCCACCCGCAGCGTGCGGGCCCGTTCCACCAGCGCCGCCACGAAGTCCTCCGCGACGTCCCGGTGGACGTAGATCCGTTCCACCGCGACGCAGATCTGCCCCGCGTTGGCGAACGCGCCGGTCGCCGCCGCCTGCGCGGCCCACACCGGGTCCACCCCGGCGTCGACGATCAGCGGGTCGCTGCCGCCGTTCTCCAGCAGCGCCTTCGCCCCGGTCCGGGCACAGGCCGCGGCGATGGCCCGGCCGGTGGCGGTCGAACCGACGTGGGCCACCACGTCCACCTCCTGGGCCGCCAGCGCGGCACCCACCTCACCACCGCCGGTGAGCAGGGACAGCACCCCGGCGGGCAACGCGCTGTCGAGGAGCCTGGCCAGCAGCCAGCCGGTGGCCGGCGTCCGCTCGCTGGGCTTGTAGAGCACCACGTTGCCGGTCACCAGGGCCGCGCCCAGCAGGCCACAGGAGACGGCCACCGGATCGTTCCAGGGGGTGATCGCGGCGACCACGCCGCGCGGCTCCGGGGCCATGAAGTCGATGGCGGCGCCGTCACCGTGCAGCGTCCGCCCACCCCGCAGCGGGCCCAGTTCGGCGTACTGTCGCAGCGTGCCGATTCCCGCCTCGACGCCGCCTCGCGCGTCGCCCAGCGGCTTACCCATCTCCGCCGTGGTGGCCGCCGCCAACTCCTCGGCCGACGCCGCCAGCTCGTCCGCCGCCCGGTGCAGGGCCGCCGCCCGCTGCGCCGCCGGCGTCGCGGCCCACTGCGCGGCCACCGAGCGGGCCGCCTCGACGGCCTTGGCCACCTCGTCCGCCGTTGCCACCGGCACGGTGCTGACCGGGGAGCCGTCGGCCGGATCGTGGACGGTCAGCTCACCACCCTCACCGCCCGCGCCCCACACTCCCCCGATGAGCTGCTCAACCCTGTACATGCGGTACGGCATGCCCCGCCCCCGGCCGGGCAAACGCGTTTCGCCCGGTTGCGGGCAGGGTAGGCGGATCGGATGATCGACAGCGGGACGGAGACTGCGGACGCCGTCGTCGTCGGCGCCGGGCACAACGGCCTGGTGGCCGCCAACCTGCTCGCCGACGCCGGCTGGGACGTGCTGGTGCTGGAGGCGACCGGCGCCCCCGGCGGCGCGGTCCGCTCAGCCGAGGTGACCGCCCCCGGCTACCTCAGCGACCTCTACAGCTCGTTCTATCCGCTCGGGTACGCCTCACCCGTACTGCGCCGGCTCGGCCTCGACGCCCACGGCCTGACCTGGACCCAGGCGCCCGACGTGCTGGCCCACCTGATGCCCGACGGGCGGGCCGCGGTGCTCAACCGCGACCCGACGCTCAGCGCGGCCTCGATGGAGGCGTTCGCCCCCGGCGACGGGCAGCGCTGGCTCGACACGTACGACGACTGGCGCAGCATCTCCCGGCCACTGGTGGAAGCCCTGTTCACCCCCTTCCCGCCGGTACGCCACGGCCTGCAACTGCTCGCCCGGCTGCGGACGGCCGGCGCGCTACGGCTGGCCCGCCGGATGGTGCTGCCGGCCCGCCAGCTCGGAAGCGAGCTGTTCCGTGGTGAGGGCGGGCGGGCGCTGCTGGCCGGCTGCGCCCTGCACACCGATTTGTCGCCGGACGACGCCGGCTCCGGCATCTACGGCTGGCTGCTGGCCATGCTCGGCCAGGAGTCCGGCTGGCCGGTCGCGGTCGGCGGCGCGCAGCGGATCACCGACGCGCTGGTCGACCGGCTGCTCGCCCGGGGCGGGCGGATCACCTACTCCGCCCCGGTGGACCGGGTGCTGGTGGCCCGGGGCCGGGCGATGGGCGTACGGACCGTCGGCGGCCGGCTCTGGCGGGCCCGCCGGGCGGTGCTGGCCGACGTGCCCGCCCCCGCGCTCTACCTGGACCTGGTCGGCGCGGACGCGTTGCCGCCCCGGCTGGTCCAGGATCTGGCGCACTTCCGCTGGGACGGCTCCACGGTGAAGGTGGACTGGGCGCTGGAGGGGCCGATGCCGTGGAGCAACCCGCAGCTGCGTAGCGCCGGCACGGTGCACCTGGCCGCCGACGTCAACGGGCTCACCCGGTACGCCGCCGAGCTGGCCTGCGGTGAGCTGCCGCAGGATCCGTTCCTGCTGGTCGGCCAGATGACCACCGCCGACCCGGGACGGTCACCGGCGGGGACGGAATCGCTCTGGTCGTACACCCACCTGCCGTTCCGGCGGGACTGGCGAGCCGAGGACGTCGCCGCGCACGTGGACCGGATGGAGGCGGTGCTGGAACGGTACGCCCCGGGGTTCACCGGGCGGATCCGAGGCCGGTTCGTGGCCGGCCCGGCGGACCTGGAGGAACGCAACGCGGGTCTGGTCGGCGGCGCGGTGGGCGGCGGCACCGCCGCCGCGTACCAGCAGCTCTTCCTGCGCCCGGTGCCCGGGCTCGGTCGGCCGGACACTCCGGTCGACCGGCTCTACCTGGCCAACGCCTCGGCGAACCCGGGCGGCGGTGTGCACGGCGCACCGGGCGCGAACGCTGCCCGGGCGGCGCTGCATCGGGACCGCGCGCTGACCGGCGGCCTGTACGCCCGGGCCGTCGGCACCGCCCACCGGGCCGTCTACCGCTGACCCGCCGAACCGCCCGGTCCCGGCGCGGCTGCCCTGGTCGGGTCAGCGCTCCAGGTTGCGGTGCCGGGTACGCAGCTTGAACGGCATCAGAGCACTCTCCACCTTGGTGGCGGTGGTCATCTTCGAATCGCCGTCGCGCCGCTCCTCGAAGCGGATCGGCACCTCCAGGATGGTGTGGCCGAGCTTGGTGGCCAGGTAGTGCATCTCCACCTGGAAGCTGTAGCCGTTGGACTGCACCCGCTCCAGACCGATGTCGCGCAGCGCGTCCGCCCGCCAGATCTTGAAACCGGCGGTGAGGTCGCGGATACGCACCCGCAGCAGGGTGTGCACGTACAGGTTGGCCCAGCCGCTGAGCGCCCGACGGTACAGCGGCCAGTTCTCGTCCAGCTCACCACCGGGCACGTACCGGGAGCCGATCACCACGCTCGCCTGCGTGGACAGCAGCGCGCCGAGCATGCCGGGCAGCGCCTGCGGCGGGTGGGACAGGTCGGCGTCCATCTGCGCGACGTAGTCGGCGCCCCCGTCCAGGGCGCGGCCGATGCCGTCGACGTACGCCCGGCCCAGCCCCTCCTTGCCGGCGCGGTGTACGACCTGCACTCGGTCGGGGTGTTCGATGGCGAGCTTGTCGGCCACCTCGCCGGTGCCGTCGGGGGAGTTGTCGTCGGCGACCAGCACCTTGAGCTCGGGCAGCGGCAGGGCGAGGAGCCGGTCGACCAGTACCGGGAGGTTGCCCGCCTCGTTGTAGGTGGGGACCACGACGGTCAGGCGTGCGTCCCGCCAGGGCGAGGGCAGCTCCACGGGTTCGATCATGACGGACATCCTCTGGTTGCCGACGGTTTTCCCCCAAAGGGTAGCCACTGCCGCCTGCGGCCCCGTCGAGGCTCCCCGCCCGGCGCCCGCGTGCCCGGCGGGCGTCGACGCTCACCGTCGCGGACGTTCGTCGGCCTTCTGTCGGGTGGCGATGTCGGCGAGCCGGCGCAGGGTTTCCTTGTTGCGCTGATGCAGCACCAGGTCGTTGAGCTTGTTGCGGATCCAGCGCAGTGGCCCGGCGGCGAAGTCCTCGCCGATGCGAACCCGGGTGGCGGCGCCGTCGCGTACCGGTTCCAGGGTGAACACCACGACCGCCTCGCCGGCCGGCCAGAGGCCGGCCCGGATGGTCAGCTTGTGGGGCGGCTCGCAGACCAGCACCGTGGAGGAGTCCTCCAGGGAGAACGGCCACGGCCCGGCCCGGTGGTGCAGTTGGCTGCCCACCGCCGGCCAGTCGGCGTCGACGTCGCGCACGTGCACGGTTCCGACGACCCAGTCGCTGTACGTCCAACCGTCGGCCAGCACCGCGAACACCTGCTGCGGCGGCGCCTCGATCACTTTCTCCACAATCGCCACCGCCGTTCTGTACCCGGCGGCCCGCCGGGCCTAACGGTTGGCGCGTTAGCTTCTCCGGGGCGACGGGTAAGGCCGGATCGGCGAGGTGTGGGCCCGGCGACGGCGATGAGCCGTACCGCCGGGTAGCTGATGTTTACTCCCCGGGCCGGTGGGAACCCGCGGCCCGTGCGACGGGACCAGGTGAAGCCGGATCAGCGCAGGTCAGGCCGGGTGGAACCGGTCGGCCCGGGCGCGATGGCACCGGTCCTGTACGACGCCGTGCTGCTGGATCGGGACGGCACGCTGATCGAGGATGTGCCGTACAACGGTGATCCGGACAAGGTGCGGCCGGTGCCGGGGGCGCGGGAGGCGTTGGACCGGTTGCGGGCGGCGGGGTTGCGGCTGGCGGTGGTGACGAACCAGTCGGGGTTGGCTCGGGGGTTGTTCACGGCGGCGCAGCTGCGGGCGGTGAACGCCCGGGTGGAGGAGTTGCTGGGGCCGTTCGACAGTTGGCAGATCTGCCCGCACGACGAGCGGGCCGGCTGCGGGTGCCGCAAACCCGCCCCCGGGATGGTGCGGGCCGCCGCGCGGGCGTTGGGCACCACCGCGGACCGCTGCGTCCTGGTGGGTGACATCGGCGCGGACATGACCGCGGCCGGCGCGGCCGGCGCCGCCGCCGTCCTGGTGCCCACCGCGACCACGCGCCCCGCCGAGGTGGCCGCCGCGCCCTGCGTAAGGGCCGACCTGTCGGCGGCGGTCGAGGAGATCCTGGCCCGGGCCGCCCTGGTCGCCGCGCCAACAGAGGGTCGCCGGGCGGGGACGGTGCTGGTGGCTCGCAGCGACTCCGCCGGGGACGTCCTGGTCACCGGCCCCGCCATCCGCGCCGTCGCCGCCGGCGCCGACCGCGTCGTCCTGCTGCACGGACCCCGCGGACGCGACGCCGCCGCCCTCCTACCCGGCGTCGACGAACACATCGAATGGCCCCTGCCCTGGAT
>NZ_SMJY01000012.1:0-56789 GCF_004348355.1 Micromonospora sp. KC721
GGCCGGGGGCGGGTGCCGGTGCCGGCCTGAGCCGCCGCACCGGAGCCGGTGACCTGCGGCGGCGGTGGCCGAGGGTCCGCCCGACCGGCGGACGGACGGGGGGCGGGGTGGCGACGGCGGACGTGGCCACCCCGCGTACGGCTAGGCTGGCCGGCCGGAGGTGGTGACTGTGCGTCAGACGACCGCCGTGGCGAACGCGGTTGGGCTGGTGGCGGGGTACGCGCTGGACGGGCTTCTCGGCGACCCGGCGCGTTGGCACCCGGTCGCCGGATTCGGTCGGGCGGCCGGAGCCCTGGAACAGCGGATCCACCGGCCCCACCGCACCGCCGGCGCGGTCTTCACCGCGCTCGCGGTGGGCGCACCGGTCCTGCTCGCTGCCGCCGCCACGGTGGCCACCCGGCGGCGTCCCCTGGTCCGGGCCCTGCTGGTGGCGGCCGGCACCTGGAGCGTCCTGGGTGGCCGCACCCTGCGCCGCGAGGCCGACCTGATGGGGGCCGCCCTGCGCGGCGGCGACCTGCCGGCGGCCCGGCGTCGGCTGAACCACCTCTGCGGGCGGGACCCGTCCACCCTCGACGAGCCGGAACTGGCCCGGGCCACCGTCGAGTCGGTCGCCGAGAACACCTCCGACGCCGTGGTGGCCCCCCTGCTCTGGGGAGCGGTCGCCGGGCTGCCCGGCCTGCTCGGTTACCGCGCCGCCAACACCCTCGACGCCATGGTCGGCCACCGTTCGCCCCGGTACGCCCGGTTCGGCACCCCCGCGGCCCGCCTCGACGACGTGCTCAACCTGGTGCCCGCCCGGTTGACCGGCCTGCTCACCATCGCCGTGGCCCCGCTCGCCGACGGGGACCGGAACCGGGCCTGGCGGGTCTGGCGACGCGACCGCAACCACCATCCCAGTCCGAACGCCGGGCAGTGCGAGGCGGCGATGGCCGGTGCCCTCGGCGTTCGGCTCGGCGGTCGCAACGTCTACTTCGGCCGCTGCGAGGTGCGCCCCTACCTCGGTGACGGGCCCCGCCCCGAGGCGCGGCACCTGCGCCGGGCCGCCCTGATCTCCAACGCGGTCGGGCTCGCCGCCCTGGCGCTCGCGGCGGCCTGGCCGGTCACGGGAGGGCGGCTGGTGGGCACGGCCGCCCGGCGGGGACTGCACCGGCTACGCGCGCCGGGCGGGCACGACTCCGCGCGGGTGCGCCTCGGAACGCGGGTGCGCCTGGGAACGGGCGCGGGCCGGGGGAGGGGCCGGTGAGCGGGGGCCTGCTCGTCGCGGGCACCACCTCCGACGCGGGCAAGAGCGTCCTCACCGCCGGCATCTGCCGGTGGCTGCACCGGCGCGGCGTGAAGGTGGCGCCCTTCAAGGCGCAGAACATGTCGAACAACTCCGCCGTGGTGGTCGGCGCCGACGGCCGGGGCGGCGAGATCGGTCGGGCCCAGGCCATGCAGGCGGCGGCCTGCGGCCTCACACCGGACCTCCGCTTCAACCCGGTGCTGCTGAAACCGGGCAGCGACCTGGCCAGCCAGGTGGTGCTGCTCGGCGAGGCCGTCGACACGGTCACCGCCGGCAACTTCCGACAACTGCGTCCGCGCCTCGCCCAGACCGCGTACGCGGCGCTGGCCGAGCTGCGCGCGGAATACGACGTGGTGATCTGCGAGGGCGCGGGCAGCCCGGCCGAGATCAACCTGCGCGCCGGCGACTACGTCAACATGGGGCTGGCCCGGCACGCCGGCCTGCCCGCCATCGTGGTCGGTGACATCGACCGGGGCGGCGTGTTCGCCGCCATGTTCGGCACCGTCGCCCTGCTCGACCCCGCCGACCAGGCGCTCGTTGCCGGATTCGTGATCAACAAGTTCCGGGGTGACCTCGGCCTGCTGCGACCGGGGCTGGACATGCTGCACCGGGTCACCGGCCGACCCACGTACGGGGTGCTGCCCTGGCACCTCGACCTCTGGCTCGACGCCGAGGACTCCCTGGCGTACGGGCGGGTGCTCGGCCGGCCGGCCGCCCCGCACGGCACCGACTGGCTCGACGTCGCGGTGGTCCGGCTGCCCCGGATCAGCAACGCCACCGACGTGGAGGCGCTCGCCACCGAGCCCGGCGTCCGGGTCCGGCTGACCGTCGAACCCGCCGAACTGGCCGCCGCCGACCTGGTCGTACTGCCCGGTTCCAAGTCCACCGTCGCCGACCTGGCCTGGCTGCGGGAGACCGGCCTGGCCGACGCGGTCACCGCGCACGCGGCGGCCGGTCGGCCGCTGCTGGGCATCTGCGGGGGCTTCCAGATGCTGGCCCGGGTCGTGCACGACCCGGTGGAGAGCCGCCGGGGCAGCGTCCCCGGGTTGGGGCTGCTCCCCGTCGAGATCACCTTCGCCGCGCGCAAGACCGTCCGGCAGTCCACCGGGACGGCCGACGGCGTCCCGGTCCGCGGCTACGAGATCCACCACGGCTACGTCTCGGCCGCCGATCCCGCCCTGCCGTCGCTGCTCAGGTACGCCGACGGCAGCGGCGAGGGCGCCCGGCTGGGTACGGTGTACGGCACCCACTGGCACGGCGCGTTCGAGTCCGACGAGTTCCGCCGCCGTTTCCTCACCGAGGCGGCCCGCGCCGCCGGCCGGCACGGCTTCCGGGTGGCCCCCGACACCGCCTTCGCCGCCGTCCGCGAACGTTCCCTGGACCTGCTCGGCGACCTGGTCGAGGAGCATCTGGACACCGACGCGCTGTGGCGGCTGATCCAGTCCGGGCCACCGGCCGGGCTGCCGTTCATCCCGCCCGGAGCGCCCCCCACGACCTGACCGCCGAGCGCACACCGAGGACGGACGGCGCTCGGGCAACTCGCCCACCTCACCGTCAACGGCGCGCGATCGTGGCGGCGCCTCCCGGAGTGACCGGGCCGACGGTCGGCCCGCAACGCCCCGGCGGCGCGGGTCATCAGTGGCGGACGTCGGCCGGTCCGTCGTTGAGCGGCAGCCCCGCCTCCAGCCACGCCTGCACCCCGCCGACCATGTCGGTGGCGTTGCGCAACCCCAGCGCCTGCAGGCTCGCGGCGGCCAGGCTGGAGCTGTACCCGTGCCGGCACACCACGACGACCCCCCGGTCGTAGCCGGTCGCCTCCGGGATGCGCCACTCGCTGGCCGGGTCGAGCCGCCACTCCAGCACGTTCCGGTCGATGACGATCGCGCCAGGCAGCTCACCCTGCTCGCGGCGCTGCGCCTCAGTGCGGGTGTCGACCAGCAGGGCGCCGGCCCGCACCGCCTCGGCCGTCTCCTGCGGGCTCAGCCGGCGCAGCCCCGCCCGGGCCTGTTCCAGTAGGGCGTCCACGCCCGGACTCATCACGTCGTTGAGCACGTCCAGATCATGCCCGTCTCCGGTGTCGCCCGCCCGCGGAACGCCGGCCCGTGACGGTGGAACCAGGCTCCCGGGGGACACCCACTAGCGTCACCTGCGTGACGGTGGCGGTGGTCGAGGCGTACGCGACGCTGGCCCGGCGGGTGCTGGCCCGGCCGGCGCGGTTGGGGCGGACCCGACTGGTGGCCGTCGACGGGCCGAGCGGCGCGGGCAAGAGCCTCTTCACCGCGCGCCTCGCGGACGCCCTCACCCCGCTCGTCGGCGGGCAGCGGCCGCCGGTGGTGCACACCGACGACCTGCTCGACGGCTGGGACGACCAGCTCACCTTCTGGCCCCGACTGGAGCGCGGCGTGCTGGCCCCGCTGCGGGCCGGGCGGCCGGGGGCGTACCACCGCTACAGCTGGGTGCGGCGGGCCTTCCTGCCCCGGGCGGTGCCGGTGCCGGTCGCTGCGGTGCTGCTGCTGGAGGGGGTGAGCGCGGCACGGGCGGCGATCCGGCCGGAGCTCAGCCTGGTGGTCTACGTCACCGCCCCCGCCGAGCTGCGCCTGGCCCGGGCGGTGGCGCGCGACGGCCCGACCGTCCTGCCCGAGCTGCACCGCTGGCACGTGGGAGAACGCATCCACTTCGCCGCGGACGCCACCGCCGCGCACGTGGACCTGGTGGTCGACGGCGCGCCGCGGCTGCCGCACGACGCCGACCGCTACTACCTGCACCTGACCGGCCCGGCGGCGGACAGGGCCGGCCCGGCGGCGGACAGGGCCGGCCCGGCGGCTGACGGGGCGGGTACCGGCCGGTAAGGCCGGCATACGATGCCGGTCATGACCACTTCGATCATGTCCGAGTCCGAGGTCCGGGCCGCCGTCGCGCGGGAACTGCCCGGTGTCCGGGCCGACCTGGAACGCCTCGTCCGCATCCCCGGCATCGCCTTCGAGGGCTTCGACCACTCGCACGTGGAGCGCTCCGCCGAGGCCGTCGCCGAGCTGCTGCGCGGGTGCGGCCTCGACACGAAGATCGTGCGGTCCGGCGGTCAGCCCGCGGTGATCGGGACGAGGCCGGCCCCACCCGGCGCGCCCACCGTGCTGCTCTACGCCCACCACGACGTGCAGCCGGTCGGCGACCGATCGCTGTGGGAGTCCGACCCGTTCGAGCCGGTCGAACGGGACGGCCGGCTCTACGGCCGGGGTGCCGCCGACGACAAGGCTGGCATCATGGCGCACGTCGCCGCGTTGCGCGCCTTCGGCGACCGGCTCCCGGTCGGCGTGGTCCTGTTCGTCGAGGGCGAGGAGGAGTACGGCTCGGACTCGCTGGAGCGGCTGCTCGCCACGCACCGCGACGAGATCGCCTGCGACGTGATCGTCATCGCCGACTCCGCCAACTGGGACATCGGCGTGCCGGCGCTGACCACCTCGCTGCGCGGCATCGTCAACTGCTTCGTCGAGCTGCGTACCCTCGACCAGGCGGTGCACAGCGGCATGTTCGGCGGCCCGGTGCCGGACGCACTGACGGCCCTGGTGCGGCTGCTGTCCACGCTGCACGACGACGCCGGGAACGTGACCGTCGAGGGCCTGGTCGGCCGGGAGGAGGCCAGCGTCGACTACCCCGAGGACCGGTTCCGCGCCGAGGCCGGGCTGGTGGAGGGCGGGTCGCTGATCGGCACCGGGCGGATCACCGACCGGCTCTGGACCAAGCCGGCCCTGGCGATCCTCGGCGTCGACGCCCCCGCCACCGCCGAGGCGCCCAACGCGCTGGTCCCGGTGGCCAAGGCCAAGCTCAGCGTACGGCTGGCGCCGGGCGACGACCCGAAGCGGGCGTACGACGCGCTCCGCGCCCACCTGGAGCGGCACACGCCGTGGGGCGCCCAGGTCACGATCACTTTCGAGCACGACGGTGCCCCCTGCGTCATCGACGCGACCGGCCCGATGTTCGACGCCGCCCGGTCGGCGTTCCGGACCGCCTGGGACGGCACCGACCCGGTCGACATCGGTGTCGGCGGCTCGATCCCGTTCATCGCCACCTTCCAGGAGTTGTTTCCGGAGGCGGCGATCCTGGTCACCGGGGTGGAGGATCCGCACGCCGGGGCGCACGGCCCGAACGAGAGCCTGCACCTCGGCGAGTTCGCCCGGGTCTGTCTGGCCGAGGCGCTGCTGCTGGCCAAGGTCGCCGAGGTTGGCCGGCAGACCGGTTGAGCCGGCCGGCCCTGGACGCCGTCGGGAGGCGGCGCGACCGGTCGTGGTGAAAGCCTCCCGGCCAGGTCGCGGAACGGTAACTTTGGGGCGGATGTCGAGGTTTGCGGTGTGTCGGGTGCGCAGCTGTTATAGCCTTTCGAACATGCGTACGAACGAGGTGATGTCGCGGCTCGAAGCCGCCGTCAGTGCTCTGGGGGACGTCGACGTCTCCGCGTGGCCTGAGGACACGCTCAAGGATCAGCTCGGCGAGCTCTCCGCGGCGCTGGTCGCCCTCGACACGGTGCTCTCCCGGGTCGCCGACGGGGTGCGCGCCCGCGGCCTGCGCATCGAGGAGCCGGTCTCCGCCTGATCACCGGCCACCGCCGGCGGACGACCCGGGTACGGCAATACCCGGGTGGAGTCGGGGGTGGCTGGCAGGATGAGGGCCGTGCGGTTCCTCGACCTGGCAGCCACCTCCGCAGCCGTCGCCGCCGCCAGCGGCCGGCGGGCCAAGGTCGAGTTGCTCGCCGCCGCCCTCCGGTCGCTGGATCCGGCCGAGATGCCGGCCGGTGCCGGTTACCTCGCCGGTGAGCTGCGTCAGCGGCAGACCGGGGTGGGCTGGGCCAGCCTGCGTGACCTGCCGCCCCCGGCGACCGAGCCGACGCTGACCGTCGCGGCCGTCGACGCGGCGGTGGAGGAGATCGCCGCGGTGCGTGGTCCCGGCTCGCAGGCCCGCCGGCGGGCGCTGCTCGGCGCGCTGTTCGCCGCCGCCACCGCCGAGGAGCAGCGACTGCTGGTCGGGCTGTTCCGCGGCGAACTGCGCCAGGGCGCCCAGGCGGGCCTGCTCGTCGACGCCGTCGCCCGGGCGGCGCAGGTGCCGGTCGCCACCGTCCGACGCGCCCTGCTGCTCGCCGGTGACCTGCGCGTCGTCGCGGTTGCCGCGCTCGGCGGGGGTGCCGCCGCGCTGGCCGGGTTCGGGCTTCAGGTGGGCCGTCCGCTGGCCCCGATGCTGGCGCAGAGCGCACCGACGGTCGACGCGGCGGTGGAGGCCACCGGCCTACCGGCGGTGGTCGATGTCAAACTGGACGGCATCCGCATCCAGGTGCACCGTTCGGGCGACAACATCGCGGTCTTCACCCGCAGCCTCGACGAGATCACCACCCGGGTCCCGGAGGTGGTGGCCGCCGTCCGCGCGCTCCCGGCACGGGACCTGGTGCTCGACGGCGAGGCGATCGGGCTGGACGCGGCCGGCCGGCCGCTGCCGTTCCAACAGACCTCCAGCCGGGCCGCCCGCCGCGCCACGCCCAGCACCACCGGTGGCACGCCGGTGGCGCCGGCGGTGCTCGCCGCCGCCCGGACCACCGGCGACGCGGTGCTCACGCCGTACTTCTTCGACCTGCTGCACCTGGACGGGACGGATCTGATCGACCGGCCGGGCCGGGAGCGGTGGGCGGCGCTGGCCGGCACGGTCGACGAGTCGCTGCTGGTGGGTCGGATGGAGGTCGACGACGCCGAGCAGGCCGGCGTGGCCTTCGCGGCGGCGCTCGACGCCGGCCAGGAAGGTGTCGTGGTGAAGGCGCCGGACGCGCCCTACGACGCGGGGCGACGCGGCGCGGCCTGGGTCAAGGTCAAGCCCCGGCACACCCTCGACCTGGTGGTGCTCGCGGTGGAGTGGGGCAGCGGCCGTCGGGAGGGCTGGCTGTCAAACCTGCACCTCGGCGCGCGCGACCCGCGCACCGGAGGCTTCGTGATGCTTGGCAAGACGTTCAAGGGCCTCACCGACGAGCTGCTGCGCTGGCAGACCGAGCGGTTCCTCGCCCTCGCCGTCGAACGCGGCGACTGGGTGGTGCGGGTCCGCCCCGAGCAGGTGGTCGAGATCGCCTTCGACGGGGTGCAGACCAGTTCCCGCTACCCGGGTGGGGTGGCGCTGCGGTTCGCCCGGGTGGTTCGCTACCGGGAGGACAAGACCGCCGCCGAGGCGGACACCATCGACATGGTCCGGGCCATCCACGCCGGCCACGCCGGGGGGTGACCGGTTGGGTCAGACCGGTGTGGCCGGTTCGGCGGCCCGGTCGACCGGGCCCGCCGGCCGATCGGGTCCGGCCGCGCGGTGCGCCTCCCGACGGGCCACCCAGGCGTACCCGACCAGCGTCATCCCCGCGAAGATCCACCACTGGACGACGTAGCCGAGGTTCTGCCAGTTGTTGGTGTGCCCGATCGACACCGCCTTGAAGGTCGGGTCCTGCGCCGGAGTCTGCTCGTCGAGCAGCAGGTACGCCCCGTACACCGGGTAGGGCAGCTCGGCGGCGAGCTTGCCGACGGTGATCCGGCGGGTTTCCAACCGGCCGTCGCGCCGCTGCACCCCACTGCCGCCGGTCTCGGTCGGGTGCACCCGCCCCACCACGGTCACCTCGCCGGCGGGTAGGGCCGGCACCCGCGGCGGGGTCATCGCCCCGGCGCCCGGCAGGGGCGGTATCCAACCCTGGTCGACCAGCACGGCGGTGCCGTCGGCGAGGAGCAGCGGGACGACCACCTCGAAACCCACGGTGCGGTCCACCGTCCGACCACGGACCAGGACCACGTTCGTCGGGTCGTACCGGCCGGTGACGGTGACCCGGCTCCACTCGTCCTGCTCGGCGGGGGCCGGGCCGGCGGTGCCCGCGCCGCCGGTGGGGGCCGGCACCCGGTCGCCCAGCGGCGTGGCGGCCCCCCGGCTGCCGGCGTCGATGCGCTCGTTGACCGCCGTACGTTCCCGGTAGCGGTCCAGCTGCCAGTTGCCGAGCAGCACCATCACCGCGGCGGCGACCAGAGTCAGCGCGAGGATGCCCAGCCAGCGTGGGGTCAGCAGGAACCGGTACACAGCACGAGGCTACCCGGACGGTCGCCGGCACCCGTCGTGACGGCCCTCGGTGCCGTCCGCCCGGTGGCCGCCACCGGTTGATCCGGGCGGGTATGGTCACGCGAGCGGACCACACGGGTGCTTCCTCCCGGTCGTCCGTGCGTCACTTCCTGTCGCCTGCGAGGAGTCGATGATGACCGCGGTGCCGCGCCTCGTGCTCAGCGCGCCGTCCTCCGGACACGGCACGAACGCCCTCGCCGTCGGTCTGCTCGCCGCGCTCGCCGAGCGGGGCGTCCCGGTCGCCGGCTTCAAGGTCGGGCCGGACCATGTCGACGCCGCCTACCTGGGGCTGGCGGCCGGTCGCCCCGGGCGGAACCTGGATCCCCGGCTGGTCGGCGTGGACCGGCTCGGGCCGATCTTCGCGCACGGCGCGGCCAATGCCGGCCTGGCCGTGGTCCAGGGCACCATGGGCCTGTACGACTCGGTCTCCGGCCGGCCGGACGAGGAGTCGACGGCGGCGGTCGCCACCGCGCTGCGTAGTCCGGTGGTGCTGGTGGTGGACGTGGCCGCGATGGGTCAGTCGGTGGCCGCCCTGGTGCACGGTTTCCGGTCGTACGACGAGCAGCTCTGGCTGGCCGGGGTGATCCTCACCCAGGTCGCCTCCCCGCGGCACGAGACGATGCTCCGTGAGGCGCTCGACGACATCGACGTGCCGGTCTACGGCGCGCTGCGCCGCCACGAGCTGCCGCCGGTGCTGCCCGCCCGCCGGCACGGGGTGCTGCCGGTGGTCGGGCAGGATCCCGAGGCCGCCCGGGCGGTGCGTCGGCTCGGCGAGGCGGTCGCCGCCACCGTCGAGCTGGACCGGTTGCTCGCCCTGGGCCGATCCGCGCCAGCCCTGTCGATTCCGGCCTGGTCGGCGACGGGCGAGCTGGCGGCCCTCGTGTCCGGGCCGGGAGCCGGCGGGGCCGCGGTCGGTGGTGCTGCGGTCGGGCCGGGGATCGGTGGCGACGCCGTCGCCTCGTCCGCCCCGGTGGTCGCGCTGGCCGGCGGGTCGGGCGGCGGCTTCAGCTACCCGGAAACGGCCGAGCTGCTGCGGGCCGCCGGTGCCGAGGTGGTCACCCTCGACCCGCTGCGCGACGAGGCGCTGCCCGCCGGCACCAGGGCGTTGGTGATCGGGGCCGGTCTGCCCGAGGTGTGCGCCCGGGATCTTTCCGCCAACCGCCGGCTCTGCATCGCGGTGGCCGAGCTGGCCCGCACCGGCCGCCCGGTGGTCGCCGAGGGCACCGGCCTGCTCTGGCTGTCCCGGGAGCTGGACGGCCTACCGATGTGCGGGGTGCTGGACGCGACCGGCGTGACCCGCGACGGCCTGGTGGTGGGCTACCGGGAGGCGACCGCCCGTACGGCCAGCGTGGTCGCCGAGGCGGGCGCGACCGTGCGGGGCTACAAGCAGCACGCGGCGGTGCTCACCCCCCGCGCCGGAGAGCATCCGGCGTGGGACTGGGGTGGTGGCGCGCCGGAGGGTTTCGTCTGGCGGGGGGTGCACGCCTCGCAGCTCGGCCTGCACTGGGCGGCGGATCCGGCGATGGCGGCCCGGCTGGTCGCGGCGGCCCGGCAGGCCGAGGGCGTCGGGGCTCCGGCGTGATCGGGCAGGTGGCGGTGCGCCGCTTCCCGGAGCTGACCGTCTCCACGCCGCGTACGGAGGTGCGCCAGCTCGTCGCGGCCGACGCGAAGGCGGTGGACGAGGTCTTCGCCGACCGGCAGACCCAACGGTGGCTGCCGGTGGCCGATCCCACCGGGCGCATCGACGGGCTGGCCTGGTGCACCGACCTGGCCCGGCAACGCCGGGACAGCGGCGACGGCGACCACTACGCGGTGCTGCGCCGGGAGGACGACCGGGTGGTCGGCTGCCTGTGGACCAGGCGCACCGACTGGGGTGCCCGGCTCACCGAGGTGTCGTACGCCCTGGCCCCGCACGCCCGCGGCTACGGCCTGGCCGCCGAGGCGGTGGACGCGCTGGCCATCGCGCTGATCCTGGAGCACGGTTTCCAGCGGGTGGAGCTGCGCGTCGCGCCGGGCAACACGGCGTCGCGCCGGGTGGCCGAGAAGGCCGGGTTCAGCTACGAGGGGCTGCTGCGCAACGCGGGTTTCGTCCGGGGCGCCCGGGCCGATCTGGAGCTGTGGTCCCTGGTCGCCGCCGACCTGCACTGATCGGGCGGGTGGTGTTGGGCGTGCGGGCGGCCTTGGGCGGGACGCGCGGCCGGGCAGCCGGTGGTGCCGCGACGGCAGGCATGCCGGGGGCTCCATGGCAGGAACCGCACCATTCCCGTCACGGAGCCCTCGACCGCTCCCGGTCACCCCACGATCTGATCAGACGGTGGGGTGAACTGGCGGACCGGTGTGCCCTTGAGGGCCGCCTTGAGGGTGTTGGCCACCGCCTGGATGGGGATCTGGGACTGCCCGTCACCCACGGCGTTGAACGGGTTGTCCGGGTCGGCGATGAAGCTGGCCGCCGCGAGTTCCGGGGTGTAGCCGACGAACCAGGCCGTACGGGTGCTGTCCGTGGTGCCGGTCTTGCCGGCGACTGGACGGCCCACCGTGCCCCGGACGCTGTCCGCGGTCGACCAGCCGCCGCAGCTTCCCCTGGCCGGGGTGTCGCCGGTCGGGCACCGGGCGGCGTCGGTGGCGGCGCGGGCCGCGTCGGCGCTCACCACCTGCCGGCACCGCGGCTTGGCCACCTCGCGTTCGATCCCGCTGGCGGTCCGGTAGGTGGCGGGTGTGCCGTCCCGCTTGGTGATCGAGTTGACCGGGATCGCCTCGCAGTAGCGCCCGTCGGCGGCGACCGCGGCGTACGCGTTGGCCATCTCCAGCGGGGTGGCGTCGGAGACGCCCAGGGTGAACGCGCCCCACTTCTTGGCCTTGGCCGGCGAGGCGTGCTCGCGGTCCACGTCGGTACGCCAGCGCAGGCCGAGCTGTTCGGCCATGCGCACCGCCCGGTCCGCGCCGACCTGCTCCTCCAGCCAGACGAAGTAGGTGTTCACCGACTTGCCGAAGCCGGACCACATGGTCTGCCGGCCGGTCATCGCGCCGCTGGCGTTGGACGGCGACCAGCCGTCGTACACCTCGGAGTGGTAGCGGTGCGGCGAGTCGAACGCGGTCGACAGTGGCATGCCGGCGTCGAGGGCGGCGAGCATCGGGAACATCTTGAACGTCGAGCCCGCCTGGTAGCCGGGGAGGGTGCCGCCACCGAGCAGGGGTGCGACCGTGTTCGGGTAGTTGGCCTTGATGTTCGGGCCGGCCTCCGGATTGGAACTGGGGCCGTTCTCGCTCAGGTCCAGTGAGTAGTTCCGGTTGACCGCCATCGCCTTGATCCGGCCGGTGCCCGGCTCGGCGACCACGATGCCGTTGGCGAACGGGCTGCCGACGTTCTCCTTGGCGCCGACGTTCTGCTCGGCCGCCGCCTGGACCTTCGGGTCGAGGGCCAGCACGATCCGGTAGCCGCCGCGGCGTAGTTTGTCCATCCGCTCCAGCCGGTTCTGGCCGAAGGCGGGCTGCGCGCTCCACCAGTTCTTCACGTAGTCGCAGTAGAAGCCCCAGGTGACGTGCTTGGTATTGATGGCGGCGCAGTCGTTGGCCGGGACGGTGACCCTGGTGCGGATCGGTTCGGCTTTGGCCGCCGCGGCGGCGTCCGGCGACAGGTAGCCGAGTTGCGCCATTCGGTCGAGCACGTAGTTGCGCCGTCCGGTCGCGGCCTTCTTGTCCGAGGTGATCGGGTCGTACTCGGACGGGGACTTGACCAGCCCGGCGAGGGTGGCCGCCTCGACCGGGGTGAGGGTGGCCGGGGTCTTGGAGAAGAAGATCTGCGCGGCGGCGTAGATGCCGTACGCCCGGTGACCGAAGTACGCCGAGTTGAGGTAGCGCTCCAGGATCTCGTCCTTGGTCAGCTCCTCCTCGATGTCCAGCGCCATGCGCATCTCCTTGATCTTGCGCATGCTGGTCTGCTCGGTGGCCTCCTGGACCTCCTTCGGGCTGGTGGCGCTGTCCCGCAGCGCCATCCGGACGTACTGCATGGTGATGGTGGAGGCGCCCTGGGAGACGCCGCTGGAGTGGGCGTTGGCCACGAAGGCGCGCGCGACGCCCTTCGGGTCGACGCCGCGGTGCTGGTGGAAGCGGTTGTCCTCGGCGGCGATGATCGCCTGCTGGATGTTCGGCGACATGTCCGACAGCTTCGTGTACTGCCGGTACTCCTCGTAGAACATGGTCAGCACGGTTTTGCCGTCCGGAGCGTAGAGGTACGACGTCTCGGCCGGCATGGCGGTGCGCAGAATGTTGGTCTTGTGCTCCAGGGCGTGCGCGGTGGCCTTGGCGCCCAGGCCGGTGGCGGCGGCCAGTGGATAGGCCAGCGCGGCGACGACGAGGCCGGTGATCAGGCCGGCACGCAGCAGTGGGAGGGAACGACCAGCGGCGGCGAGGGGTCGGTAGCTCACGGCCTCAAGTTATGACATTTCCGATTCGTCCATGAGAAGAACTCATGAACGAGATGACGTGGTGACGTGGCCCACGGTGGGTCCGGCTGTGCAGTGGGACGGCTTCCCGGCAGGATGCCGGACATGCGTGGGCAACTGATCGGCGCGGAGCCGGCCGTCGAGGACGGGCCGGCCACCCCCGGCGGCCCGGAGCCGGCCGTCGGGGAAGGTCCCGCCACCGGCGGCCCGGAACCGGGCAGCGCCAGCGTCGAACCCGACCTCGCCCACCACGGCGACGCCGAGGCCACCCCCGGCCTGGTCGACCTGGCGGTCAACGTCCGCCGCGACCAGATGCCGGACTGGCTGGCCGACCCGGTCACCGCGGCCCTGGCCGACCTGGCCGCGTACCCCGACTCCCGGCCGGCCCGCGCGGCCGTCGCCGCCCGGCACGGCCGTCCCCCGCAGGAGGTGCTGCTCACCGCCGGCGCCGCCGAGGGGTTCGTGCTGATCGCCCGCGCGCTGACCGGGGTACGCCGACCGGTGGTGGTGCACCCGCAGTTCACCGAGCCGGAGGCGGCGCTGCGGGCCGCCGGGCACACCGTCGAGCGGCTGCTGCTCGACCCGGACGAGGGCTTCCGGCTCGACCCGGCGCGGGTGCCCGCCGACGCCGACCTGGTGATGATCGGCAACCCCACCAACCCCACCTCGGTGCTGCACCCCGCCGCCGACCTGGCCGCGCTGGCCCGGCCCGGCCGGGTCCTGGTGGTCGACGAGGCGTTCGCCGACACCACCCTCGCTGCGGGCGTCGACGGCGAGCCGGAGTCACTGGCCGCCCGACGCGACCTGCCCGGCCTGGTGGTGGTCCGCAGCCTCACCAAGACCTGGGGCCTGGCCGGCCTGCGCATCGGCTACCTGCTCGGTGAGGCCGCGCTGCTGGCGCGCTTCGCGGCCGGGCAGCCACTCTGGGCCGTCTCCACCCCGGCGCTGGCCGCCGCCGCCGCGATCGCCACCCCGGCCGCCGTCGCGGCCGAGCGCGCCATCGCCGCCCGACTCGCCGCCGACCGCGACCACCTCGTCGCCCGCCTGGCGGCCCTGCCCGGGGTACGCGTGGCGGGCCGCCCGGCCAGCGCCTTCGTTCTGATCCACCTGCCCGGCGCGGACCGGGTACGTGAGACGCTGCGCGAGCGGGGCTGGGCGGTGCGCCGCGGCGACACCTTCCCGGGGCTGGGCTCCGACTGGCTTCGGGTGGCCGTCCGGGACCCGGCCACCTCCGACGCGTTCACCCGGGTACTGCGCGAGATCCTGGAGGCATGATGTTGGAAACCACGATCGCGGCGATCCGGCCGCTCGACGAGCCGGCGGTGGCCGCCGCCCGGGACCTCCAGGCGCGGTTGACGAAGCCGGCCGGCTCCCTCGGCGCCCTGGAAGACCTCTCGGTGCGCCTCGCCGGGCTGGCCGGGACCTGCCCGCCACCACTGCCCGAGCCGGCCGCGGTCGCGATCTTCGCCGGTGACCACGGTGTGCACGCCCAGGGCGTGACCCCCTGGCCGCAGGAGGTCACCGTCCAGATGATCGGCAACTTCCTGGCCGGCGGTGCGGTGGTCAACGCCTTCGCCCGGCAGGCCGGTGCCACGGTTACCGTGGTCGACGTCGGTGTCGCCACCGTCCCGCCGGTCGGTGCCGCCGAGGTGTCGGTGGGGCCCCGGCTGGTGGCCGCGAACGTCCGCCGTGGCACCCGGGACATGACCGTCACCGCCGCCCTCACCCGTGACGAGGCTCGGGCGGCGGTGGAGACCGGCGTCCGGGTCGCCGACGAACTGGTCGACGCCGGTGCCGGCATCCTGCTGACCGGCGACATGGGTATCGGCAACACCACCCCTTCCGCCGCGCTGATCGCCGCCTTCACCGGCGTCGACCCGGCGGCGGTCACCGGGCGTGGCACCGGGGTCGACGACGAGACGTACCAGCGCAAGATCGACGTGGTGCGGGCCGCGCTGCGCCGGCACCGGCCCGACCCGGTAGACCCGCTGGGCGTGCTGGCCGCCGTCGGTGGGCTGGAGCACGCCGCGCTGGTCGGCCTGATCCTGGGCGGTGCCGCCCGCCGCGTCCCGGTGCTGCTGGACGGCGTGATCGCGGCCAGCGCCGCGCTCGCGGCGGCGGCCTTCGCCCCGGACGCGGTCGGCGCGATGGTGGCCGGTCACCGGTCGGCCGAGCCGGGCGCGAGTGTCGCGCTGCGCCACCTCGGGCTGGACCCGCTGATCGATCTCGGGCTGCGCCTCGGTGAGGGCACCGGGGCGCTGCTGGCGCTGCCGGTGGTCACCGGCGCGGTGCGGGTGCTGCACGAGGTCGCCACCTTCGATGCGGCGGGGGTCTCGGAGAAGTGACCGCCACTCCCTATCCCCTCGGGTTGCGCCTCACCGGCCGCCGGGTGGTCGTGGTGGGCGGGGGAGCCGTCGCCACCCGGCGGGTGCCGGCGCTGCTCGAGGCGGGCGCCGACGTGTTCCTCGTCGCGCCGGAGCTGACCCCTGCCCTGCGCGCGCACGTCGACGCCGGTCGGCTGCACTGGGCGCCCCGCCGCTTTGAACCGGATGACCTCGACGGGGCCTGGCTGGTCCAGGTCGCCGTCGACGACCGGCTCGCCGCCGCAGCGGTCAGCGCCGCCGCCGCCGAGCGGCGCGTCTTCTGCGTACGCGCCGACGATCGGGCCGCCGCCACCGCCTGGACCCCGGCGGTGACCCGGCACGGCCCGGTCACCGTGGCCGTGTTCGGCGGCGGGGATCCGCGCCGGGCGATGGGTGTCCGTGACGCGGTGCGCGAGCTGCTGACCGTCCGAACCGGGCTGGTCGCGACGGCGTCCACCGGGGTCGAACCCGGGCGGGTGGCGTTGGTCGGGGCCGGCCCCGGCGACCCCGAGCTGATCACCGTCAAGGGATGGCGGCTGCTCACCGAGGCGGACGTGGTGGTGGCCGACCGGCTCGTTCCCGGGCTGCTGCTCGACGAGTTGCGCCCCGACGTCGAGCTGGTCGACGCCTCGAAGATCCCGTACGGGCCGTCCCGCGCACAGGAGGAGATCAACCGGATCCTGGTGGAGCGGGCGCTGGCCGGGAGGTTCGTGGTCCGGCTCAAGGGGGGTGACCCGTACGTCTTCGGCCGCGGCGGCGAGGAGTTGCTGGCCTGCGCCGCCGCCGGCGTACCGGTGACCGTGGTTCCCGGGGTGACCAGCGCGATCGCCGTGCCGGCGGTCGCCGGCGTCCCGGTCACCCACCGGGCGGTGGCCCACGAGTTCACCGTCGTCTCCGGGCACGTCGCTCCGGACTCACCGGACTCGCTGGTGCGCTGGGCGGCCCTGGCCGACCTGCGCGGCACCCTGGTGGTGCTGATGGGTCTGAAGAACCTGGCGGCGATCACGGCCACCCTCGTCGGCCACGGCAAGGACCCGGCCACCCCGGTCGCGGTGATCCAGGAGGGCACCACCGGCACCCAGCGCACCCTGCGGTCGACCCTCGGCGCGGTGGCGACGGACGTGGCGGTGGCGGGCCTGCGTCCGCCCGCCATCGTGGTGATCGGCGACGTGGTCGGCGCGCTCGACGGGTGACCCGCTCCGCCCCGCCCTGAAACGGAGTGGACCTGCCGGGAGAAGACGGCGGGCCCCGGACCGCGGTCCGGGGCCCGCCGTCTTCGGTCGGTCACTGCTTGAGCATGTTGTCCAGCAGCAGCGCGCAGCGGACCAGGCCCAGGTGGCTGTACGCCTGCGGATGGTTGCCCAGGCCACGTTCGGCCAGCGGGTCGTACTGCTCGGGAAGCAGTCCCGTCGGGCCGGCGGTGTCGACCATCTGCGTGAACAGCTCCTCGGCGTCGGTACGGCGACCGGTGCGCAGGTACGCCTCGACCAGCCACGCCGTGCAGATGTGGAAGCCGCCCTCCCGACCGGGCAGGCCGTCGTCCCAGTGGTACCGGTAGACGACCGGGCCGCTGCGCAGGTCCGCCTCGATCCGCAGCACCGTGGAGAGGAAGCGCGGGTCGTCGCCGGGGAGCAGCCCGGACAGGCCGATCCAGAGCGAGGAGGCGTCCATGTCCTCGTCGCCGTACGCGACGCTGTACGCCTCGACCTCCTCGTGCCAGCCGTTCTCCAGCACGTTGGCGCCGATCCGGTCCCGCAGCTCCACCCACTCGGGCCGGTCCTCGCCACCGTGCTGGCGTACCACGTGCAGCGCCCGGTCCACCGTCATCCAGAGCATCACCTTGGAGAAGACGTGGTGCCGGGGCGGCAGGCGGGCCTCCCAGATGCCGTGGTCGGGCTCGTGCCAGCGGCGACGGACCGCCTCGACCATGTTCTCCAGCACCCGCCACTCGTCCTCGCGGACCGAGCCTCGGGCGTCGGCCACGGCGGCGATCAGATCGGCGACCGGCCCGAACACGTCGAGCTGGAGCTGGTGGTTGGCCAGGTTGCCGACCCGGACCGGCCGGGAGCCGGCGTACCCGGGCAGGGTGTCGATGACCGCCTCGGCACCCAGCTCGTAGCCGTCCACGGTGTAGAGCGGGTGCAGCCGCTCCGGGTGCCCGCCGGTGCGTTCGATGACGCCGTCGATCCAGCGCAGCAGCCCCTCGGCCTCCTCGGTGGAGCCGAGGTCGACCAGCGCGCGAGCGGTCATCGCGGCGTCGCGCAGCCAGCAGTACCGGTAGTCCCAGTTCCGGACGCCGCCCAGTTCCTCGGGCAGTGAGGTGGTGGCGGCGGCCAGGATCGAACCGGTGGGTTGGTGACAGAGCCCGCGCAGGGTGAGTGCGCTGCGGGCGACCAGTTCGCGTTCGGTGTTCGGCAGCCGCAGCGAGGCCACCCAGTCCTTCCACGGCCGCTCGGCCGCGGCCTGCCGCTCGTGGACCGGCACCAGGTGGTGCTCCAGGCTGTGCGTGCCGAAGCGCAGCTCCAGCACGACCTGCCCACCGGCGGCGCGCAGGTCGACCACGGCCCGCGCGGTCTCGTACCCGCCGTCGTTGCCGACCTCCCACTCCACCCCGGGGGCGTACAGCGACACCGGCTCGTTCGAGCCGAGCACCAGCAGGCCGTCGTCCATCGGCTGGAGCTGGACCTGAACCTGCCCGAACTCGGGACGGGGAGCGAACTCGATGCGGGCCCGCCCGGTGCCGGTGAGCACCCGGACCAGGATGGAGTCGCCGCTGACCACGGCCGGGCCGTCCGGGGTGGTCTCGGTGGCCGGCAGGTCCAGCCAGTCCGTGACGGTCAGGCCGGACCAGCGGGTCTCCACGGTCATCGTGCCGCTGCGGTAGCGCTGCCCGAGCGGGATGCCACCCTTCTCCGGCCCGACGGTGAAGTGACCGGCCGGGCTGCCGCCGACCAGGTCGGCGAAGATCGCGGCCGAGTCGGGCTTGGGGTGGCAGAGCCAGGTGACCTTGGCCTCGGGGGTGAGCAGGGCGACCGTCCGGCCGTTGGCCAGCATCGAGTGCCGTTCGATCGGCACGGCCCGCTCGCCGAAGAGCCAGTGCCGCCGGGTCTCCAGCAGCAGGCCGAGCGCCCGGGCCGCGTCGAGCGGCTCGGCGACCCGGAAGTGCGCCTGGGTGTCCCCGGGACCGATCTTGATGCCGATGTCGGGACCGTGCAGGTTGCCGAAGGCGTTCTCGTCGGTGACGTCGTCGCCGATGAACAGCACCGCGCTGGCCGACAGCTGGGTACGCAACTGGTCGACCGCGGTGCCCTTGTGGGTGGCGACCACCGACAGTTCGATGACCTCCTTGCCCTGGGTGACGGTGACGTCCGGCCAGGTCGCGGGGCCGTTGCGGACCGCCTCGACGGCCGCGGCGGCGACCTGCGGGTCCACCCCGCGGGTGTGGACGGCGACGCTGGCCGGTTTGCGCTCCAGCCGGATCCCGGGATGGGCCACGGCGATCTCGCGCAGCGCGTCGCGCAGCCGGGTGCGGACGGCGACCAACTCGGGGGAGAGCCGCTCGACGAAGCCGATGTCGAACTCGGAGCCGTGGCTGCCGACCAGGTGCACCTCGCTGGGCAGCCGGGACAGCGCGGCCAGGTCCCGCAGCGCACGACCGGAGACCACCGCGACGGTGGTCTGCGGCAGCGCGGCGAGGGCGCGCACCGCGGCCACCGACTCCGGCAGCGGTACCGCCTTGCTCGGGTCCGCGACGATCGGCGCGAGCGTGCCGTCGTAGTCGCAGGCGACCAGGAGCTGCGGCACCCGGGCGATCCGCCCGATGGCCGCGCGCAGCTCGGGATCCATCGTCCCCGCGGGCGGGGTCACGATGTCGATGGCGGCGCTCACAGGGTCACCTCGGTTCGCGACTGCGGGGCTCGCAGGGTCGGCTCACTCCTCGCGCTCACAGGGTCACCTCGGTTCGCGACTGCGGGGCTCGCAGGGTCGGCTCACTCCTCGCGCTCACTCGGCCTCCACCTCGGGGCCGAGTTCGGTCAGGAACGATTTCGCCCAGTGCCCCACGTCGTGGGTGCGTAGATGACGTTGCATGATCCGCATGCGTCGACGGGCCTCCGGCTTCTCCACGTGTACGGCCCGCAGGAGAGCGTCCTTGACGGCGTCGGGGTCGTGCGGGTTGCACAGGAACGCCTGGCGCAGCTCGGTGGCGGCGCCGGCGAACTCACTGAGCACGAGCGCGCCGCCCTGGTCGTCGCGCGATGCCACGTACTCCTTGGCCACCAGATTCATTCCGTCTCGCAGCGGGGTCACCATCATCACGTCGGCCGCCACGTACAGCGCGGCCAGTTCGGAGCGACTGTACGACTGATGCAGATAATGCACCGCAGGCACGCCGACTCTACCGAATTCGCCATTAATCCGACCAACCTCGCGTTCCACCTTGACGCGAAGTGCCTGGTAGTGCTCCACACGCTCCCGGCTGGGCGTGGCGACCTGCACCATAACCGCCTCGGGAACTGTCAACTTTCCGTCAGCAAGAAGTTCCCGGAAGGCCTTGAGTCGAAGCTCGATGCCCTTGGTGTAGTCCAGCCGGTCGACGCCCAGGATGATCGTCTTCGGATTGCCGAGCTCCTCGCGGATCTGCTTGGCCCGGGCCTGGATCGCCGGATCCTCGGCCAGCCGCTCCATCTCCCTGGTGTCGATCGAGATGGGGAAGGCGCCCGCCTTCACCTGGCGGCCGTCCACCTGGATCATCTGGCCCTCGTAACGGAGGCCGAGCAGGTGCCGAGCCAGCCGGACGAAGTTCTGCGCGGCCAGTCGCTGCTGGAACCCGACCAGATCGGCCCCGAGTAGACCGCGCAGGATCTCGGTGCGGAACGGCATCTGCATGAACAGCTCGATCGGCGGGAACGGGATGTGCAGGAAGAAGCCGATCTTCAGGTCGGGTCGCAGCTCGCGCAGCATCGCCGGGACCAGCTGGAGCTGGTAGTCCTGCACCCAGACGGTCGCCCCCTCGGCCGCCACGTCCGCCGCGGCCTCCGCGAAACGGGCGTTGACCAGGCGGTACGCCTCGCGCCAGCGGCGCTTGTAGGCCGGCGTCTCGACCGCGTCGTGGTAGAGGGGCCAGATGGTGGCGTTGGACTGGCCCTCGTAGTAGCGCTCCAGTTCCTCGGCGCTCAGCGGCACCGGGTGCAACCGGATGCCCTCCAGGTCGAACGGCTCCGGTGCGGCACCGGTGCCGCCGGCCCAGCCGACCCAGGTGCCCTGGTGCTCGGCGAGGACGGGGTGCAGCGCGGTGACCAGCCCTCCCGGGCTGCGTCGCCACTGCCGCCCCTCGGGTGTGCTCACCTCGTCGACCGGCAGTCGGTTCGCCACTACGACAAAGGAGCTACGGACGGTCACGATCGGCCACCTCCGGGTGCTGACGGGTCCACCGCGATGAGCGTACTGAGCGTAGCTGCGGTGCTTTGGCCCCCGTGTCGGACTCACCTACCCGTCCCAGAACCGCCGAACCCTGATCGTGATCTTGTTGACATCGGCGGTTCAGAGGTCGATGACCGGCCACTCCTTCGGCAGCACCTCGCCGAGCAACTCCCGCCGGTCCGTCATGATCGGAGTGGTGGCCCGTGTGGCCTCCAGCGCCGCCTGGGCCAGGTCCATGCTTCCCAGGGTGCGGGACCAGCCGCCGAGAAACATGCACATGTCATGCTCGACGGGAGTGACGATCACCTGGTCGAGATCGCCGAGGGTGTCCAGGAGGCGCCAGCCGTCGGTGGTCACCCGGCGGTACGCCTCGGCGAGGCACAGTGCGGGCACGATCACCGCCTGCCGCCGGTCCGCCACCTGGGCGATCTGCTCCCCGACCGCCTCGGTGCCTCCGGAGTAGGCCACCAGGCATGCGGTGTCGAGCACCAGGCCGGCGTCAGTCACGGATGGTCAGCCGTCCGCGGGACGACTCGCTCAACAGTGCGGCCGCCTTGGCGCGCAGCTCCGGAGTGATCTTTGCCTGTGCCTCGTCGAGCGTGCGGCCCGCCTCGGCGACCCCGTCCTCGGAGAGTCGGAAGCCGGCCTCGCTCCGCGACGTCGTCGGGGACGCTGATGGCGATCTTCCTGGTCATACCGGGGACACTAGCGAGTTATACCGCCGGGGACAACGAGGGCTCGACGCCGTACCGCCGGGGTGGGGTGATGTGGGCGTGGCCGCCCGTACCTGTCAGGATTGACGACGGCGTGCGCGCGGCCGGCTCCCGGCCGACGGCGGCGAGCGGAAGTCGCAACCAGCGCCCGCGCCCCACCAGCTCGCGACCGCAACCGACGGAGGTAGCCCGCACCGTGGCCCAGTTCATCTACGTCCTGGAAAAGGCGCGCAAGGCGCACGGCGACAAGGTCGTGCTCGACAACGTGACGCTGAACTTCCTGCCGGGGGCCAAGATCGGTGTGGTCGGCCCGAACGGCGCCGGTAAGTCCAGCCTTCTCAAGATCATGGCAGGGCTGGACCGGCCCAGCAACGGCGAGGCCCGGCTCATGCCCGGCTACACCGTCGGCCTGCTGGCCCAGGAGCCCCCGCTCAACGACGCCAAGACCGTGCTCGGCAACGTCGAGGAGGCGGTCGCCGAGATCAAGGCCAAGCTGGAGCGGTTCAACAAGATCGCCGAGCAGATGGCGACGGACTACTCCGACGAACTGATGGAGGAGATGGGTCGGCTCCAGGAGGAGCTGGACAACGCCGACGCCTGGGACATCGACTCCAAGCTCGAACTGGCGATGGACGCGCTGCGCTGCCCGCCGCCGGACGCCGACGTGACCCAGCTCTCCGGTGGTGAGCGTCGCCGGGTGGCGCTGTGCAAGCTGCTGCTGGAGGCGCCCGACCTGCTGCTGCTGGACGAGCCGACCAACCACCTGGACGCGGAGAGCGTGCAGTGGCTGGAGCAGCACCTCGCCAAGTACGCCGGCACCGTCCTGGCCATCACGCACGACCGGTACTTCCTCGACAACGTGGCCGGCTGGATCCTGGAACTCGACCGGGGCCGGGCCATCGGCTACGAGGGCAACTACTCCACCTACCTGGAGAAGAAGGCCGCCCGGCTCTCGGTGGAGGGCCGTCGGGACGCCAAGATGAAGAAGCGCCTCGCCGACGAGCTGGAGTGGGTGCGCTCGAACGCCAAGGCCCGCCAGACCAAGTCCAAGGCCCGCCTCGACCGCTACGAGGAGATGGCCAGCGAGGCGGAGAAGACCCGCAAGCTGGACTTCGAGGAGATCCAGATTCCGCCGGGTCCGCGCCTGGGCAACACCGTCATCGAGGCGCAGAACCTCACCAAGGGGTTCGGCGACCGGGTGCTGATCGACAACCTGTCGTTCTCGCTGCCACGCAACGGCATCGTCGGCATCATCGGTCCGAACGGCGTCGGCAAGACCACCCTGTTCAAGACCATCGTCGGGCTCGAGCAGCCGACGAGCGGCGACGTCAAGGTCGGCGAGACCGTGTCGCTGTCGTACGTCGACCAGAACCGGCAGGGCCTGGCCGGCGACAAGACGGTCTGGGAGGTCGTCTCCGACGGGCTGGACCACCTCATGGTCGGCAAGGTCGAGATGCCGTCGCGGGCGTACATCGCCGCGTTCGGGTTCAAGGGGCCGGACCAGCAGAAGCCGACCAAGGTGCTCTCCGGCGGCGAGCGTAACCGGCTCAACCTGGCGCTCACCCTCAAGATCGGCGGCAACGTCATCCTGCTCGACGAGCCGACCAACGACCTGGACGTGGAGACCCTCTCCAGCCTGGAGAACGCGTTGTTGGAGTTCCCCGGCTGCGCCGTGGTCATCTCGCACGACCGGATGTTCCTGGACCGGGTCGCCACCCACATCCTGGCCTGGGAGGGTGACGACGAGAACCCGGCCAAGTGGTTCTGGTTCGAGGGCAACTTCGAGGCGTACGAGAAGAACAAGATCGACCGGCTCGGCGCGGAGGCGGCCCGCCCGCACCGGGTGACCTACCGCAAGCTCACCCGCGACTGAGCATGGCGGACCGCTTCGTTTACCACTGCACGCTGCGCTGGTCCGACCTGGACGCGTACGGCCACGTCAACAACGCCCGCTTCCTCACCCTCTACGAGGAGGCCCGGGTGGCGATGATGTTCGCCGGTGGCCGGGCGTGGGGGGTCGACTCGTTCGCCGACGGGGTGGTCATCCGCCGGCACGAGGTCGACTACCTGCGGCCGATCGACTACGCCCTCGGCCGGGCCACCGCCGAGGCGGCCCCGACCGTCCGGATCGAACTGTGGGTGGAACAGATCCGGGCCGGTTCGTTCACCGTCGCCTACGAGTTGTACGACGGCGAGGTGCTGGCCAGCACCGCCCGTTCGGTGTTGGTGCCGTTCGACCTGACCGCGAAGCGACCCCGGCGGATCAACGACGACGAGCGGACCTTCCTGCTGTCGTACGCGCCGGCCGGCGGGCCGGGGTGAGCGGGGCGGCGACGGCGCCGGGACACGGGCTGGAGGGCGTCGCCGACGCGGGCGCCTTCCTGGCCCGGCTGGTCCGCTTCGACCCGGCCACCGTGGTCCGGCTCCGGCCGGTCGACGGGGCCGGGCGCACGGCGCTGTGGGCCCGGCTGCCCTGGGATGCCCTGGTGACCCGGACGGTCGCCGGGCGTGCACCGGGCGACGTCACCGTCTCCGCCATCGACCTGCTGGCCCGTCTGGAGTCGGCCGACGCCGCGTTGCCGACCCGGCGGGACGAGCGGTGGCGCTGGCCGCTGCCACCGGTGGCGAGCCGGGGGGTGGAGCAGGTGCCGGCCGGGGAGCTGCGCCGGATCGCCGAGGCGGCTGCGGGCACCCTGCGCAGCGCGGCGGCACACGGGGTCGGTGGCCGGGCGGTGGGGCAGCGGGTGCTGCGCGACGCGCTACTGGACCACGTCGCGGTGGTGGTGACCCCGGACGACGCGTCGGGTGAGCCGGTCGAGGTGAGCCAACGGTTGGTGCAGGCGGTGGTCCGGATGGGTTTTCTCGGCCCGGTCGACGCCGCCGGTGCGGCCCAGGTCCGGGTGGCCGGCCGCTGGGTCGGACTGGTCGGACCGTACGGAACGGCATGGTCGCGCAAGGTTCACGAACTCGCCATCCAACCCCGCAAGGACCACCCGAAAGTATGACCCATGGTCATTCTTCTGGCCTGGTGCTGTCGTTGGGGGGGTGTCTCCGGCCGGCTATCCGGGTACCGTCCATCCTCGGATCCAACACACCGTAGGCGTCCGGATCCGCTGGGGAGTGAGGTGCGCGAGCGATGCCGTGGTGGTCATGGCGCCCTGGTTCCGTCACAGGTGGCGATCAGGAAACTCGAAGCGGGACCACAGTGGACAGCAACCTCCGGGTCGGACCACCGTCCCCCCGGCAGCCGGGTGACGACTGCTGCAAGGCCGCCGACCGACCGGTGGCCGGCGACCTGCCCCCCGCGGTCGCGCCGGTCACCCTGCGCCGGGTCTGCGACGCGCTCGACCTGCTCGACGTGCGTTACCTGGCCGACGGTGACGGCAACCTGCTGGCCATGTGGGAACGGCACGCGGTACTGGTCACCCTGGAGGGTCCGGAGGACGAGATCCTGGTGATGCGCGCCCGTCCACACGCCACCGTCCCCCCGGACTGGGCGGACCGGGCCTACCGGGTGGTCAACGAGTGGAACCACACGCGGCGGTTCTGCAAGGCATACATCGGTGACCCGACCGAGCGCGGCCAGCTGCCCATCTACGCCGAACTCCAGGTGCCGCTCGGTGCCGGCACCCACGACGCGCTCCTGGTGGAGCTGCTCGACTGCGGCGCGGCCGTCGCGACCACCTTCGTCGACTGGCTGCACGACGAGGGCGCGCTGCTGTAGGCCCGCCGCCGGCTGCCGGTCGGGCGGTGTCCGGGCCGGCCGGTTCAACCGGTTGGGTCCTCCATGACGTTCACCATGAAGTAGGCCGCCCGCTCCAGGTAGTCCCAGAGCGCTGCGGCGATCTCCGGCGGCAGCTCCAGCCGGTCGACCGCGCGTCGCATGTGGTGCAGCCACGCGTCCCGCTCGGCGGCGCCAATCCGGTACGGCGCGTGCCGCATCCGCAGCCGCGGGTGCCCGCGCTGCGACGAGTAGGTGTTCGGGCCACCCCAGTACTGCATGAGGAAGAGGGTCAGCCGGTCGGCGGCTGGCCCGAGGTCCTCCTCCGGATACATCGGGCGCAGCAACGGGTCGGTGGCGACGCCGGCGTAGAACTCGTCGACCAGCTTGCGGAAGGTGGGCTCGCCGCCGACCGCTTCGAAGAGGGTCGTCGGCGGCTCGGTACGGTCGGACTCACCTGCGGGGCTCACCGTTCCATCCTGCCAGGCGTCCCGGCCCGGCGGGCGCCGCCCACCGCCCGGGCGGCGGCGGTCACGTCGCCGCGGGGCTGCGCCGGTCCCGTTCGTCGATCCGGTCGCCCGGAGCTGCCCGGCCGGTCCCGGGATGAGACCCGACGGGAGCGGGCAACCCGTCGGTCGCCGCGTTGGCGTTGGCACGGGTGGCCGCCGCCACCGCCGACTCGACGGTCGAGCCGTCCGGCCAGCGCAGCGCCGCGACGAGCATCAGCAGGACGCCGGCGGCGCTCCACGCGCCGACCACCACGGGGATGGAGAACCGGTCCGCGAACAGCCCGGTGACCAGTACGGCGGCCCCCTGGATCACCTGCATCCCGCTGGCCATCACGCCGAAGGCGCGGGCCCGGTAGCCGTTGGGCAGGGCGCGGACGAACAGCCCGTTGGCGGTCGGCAGCACTCCCGCGACGGCGAACCCACACCCGGCGGCGAGCAGGGCCACCACCACCGGCGGTGGGTCCAGCAGCGCGGGCACCAGCACCAGCGGTGCCGCCACCGCCAGGGGGCGCATCAGCATGATCCGGCGGGCCGGCGCGACCGCCCGTCCGACCAGCAGTCCACCCAGGATGAAGCCGACCGGGCCGGCCGCCATGATCAGCGCCTGCGACGGGCCGCTGCCCAGTCGGTCGTCGGCCCGTTCACCGGCCCAGGCGGCGGCGAGCCCTTCCGGAACGATGGAGAAGAGCATGGCGCTGAAGACCAGCACGGCGATCGCCCGCAGGACCGGGTTGCCGAAGACGATGCGGAATCCCTCGGCGGTCTCCCGGAGCAGGTGACTGCGGTGGGTGGCGTTCATCGCCGGGGCACGGTCGCGTACCCCCCACCGGACCAGCACGGCCGACGCGGCGAAGGTCGCCGCGTTGATCAGCAACGCGACGGTCGGGTTCACCGCGGCCACGGCGGCCCCGAGCAGGTATCCGACGACCTGGGCGGCCTGGCCGGTGCTGGCGTTCAAGGACAACGCGACGACCAGTCGGTCACCGCTGAGGATGGTCGGCAGCAGCGCCGACCTGGCCGCCTGGCTGGGCGGGTTGGCGAGCGTGGTGGCGAAGAGCAGGACCAGGATCACCCAGACCGGGGACTGCGGCACCGCGATCAGCGCCATCAGTGTCATCCGGATCAGGTCGCAGACCACCATCACCCGGCGGTACGGGTACCGCTCGGCCAGTGCCGCGAGCAGCGGCCCCCCGGCGAGCCAGGGGAGGTAGCTGACCGCGAACGCGGCGGCGGAGAGAGCGATCGACTCGCTCTCCCGGTAGACCAGAACGGTGACCGCCGCCTTGGCGAGGTAGTCGCCGATCCAGGACAGGAGGCTGGCGGTGAAGATCGCCCGGTACTCGGGCTGGGCGAACACCTCACGGAAGGTAGCCGGGCGGTCCGGAGAGGCTTGCTCGTCGGACACCGTCGCCTCCATCGGACCCGCCGGCACCGCTCGTGACGGCCTGGCGGACCCCGTCGTCAGATCTACGGATCAGCGAGGAAATGGTCACGCTCCGGCGGGAGCGCGTGCTCCGGATTCTGCCCGATCGTCTGACAACTGGCTAGGGCGAACGGATCGATCGTCGCATCTCCGACTGAACGAACGGACGATACCCGAGGGTTCGGGTGGTCGGGAACCCCCAGAATTCGGGTCAGGTGGCACCCCCCTGACCGGTGGGCGGGGTACCCCCGGCGGCCGGTCCGCCGCCGGCCGGCGCGGTCATCGGCAGGCCGGGATAGAGCCGGGCCGCGGCGATCTTCGCGGTGATGCCCGAGTTCTCCAGCGCCTCGGCGAGCCGGCGGCGCAGCTCGCGACCGACCGAGAACTGGCCGTCCGCCGTCGTCTTGACCACGGTTCGGATCACCGCGCCGTCGACCGTCATCTGCTCCACGCCCAGCACCTCCGGCGCTTCGACGATCTCCGGTGCCAGCTCCGGGTCCATGGCCACCGACGCCGCCGCGGTACGCAGCACGGCCGTGGCCTCCTCGGTGCTGGCGAACCCGATCGGCAGGTCCACCACCACCAACGCCCAGCCCTGGCTCTTGTTGCCGACCCGGACGATCTCACCGTTGCGGATGTACCACAGCACCCCGCGCCCGTCGCGGACCGTGGTCACCCGCAGCCCCACCGCCTCGACCACGCCGGTGGCCTCGCCCAAGTCGACTGTGTCACCCACGCCGTACTGGTCTTCGATGAGCATGAACAGGCCGGCGAGCAGATCCTTCACCAGGCTCTGCGCGCCGAAGCCCAGGGCCACGCCGGCGATACCGGCACTGGCCAGCAGCGGGGCGAGGTCGAAGCTGAACTCCCTGAGCACCATCAGCAGCGCGATGCCGAAGACGAAGGCGGTGACCATGCTGCGGAGCACCGAGCCGATCGCCTCGGCCCGCTGCCGGCGGCGCTCCGGGACGAACTGCGCCGGGTCCGCCGCCGCGGAGGGGATCCGCTCCCGCAACGGCCGCAGCAGGGTGGGCATGGTGCTCTCGCTGGTGGTACGGACCAGCCGGTTGATGGTCCGGTGCAGCGCCCACCGGGCGAGCAGCGCCAGCAACAGGATCAGGACGACCCGCAGCGGCTTGAGCAGAATCCAGTAGCTGCCCTCGGCGAACCAGGTCGATCCGGTCGTGTCCAGCACAAAGCCGCACAGGGGGTCGTCGAGGCAGCTCTGCGACGGGGTCGGGTCGATGATCGGTTCGGCGAGGACGGTCAGGTCGGCGGCGCGCACCCTGCTTTCGTACCCCACCGTGGAGCAGGGGCCAGCGTCGACCCGCCGGCTGCTCGGGGTGTCGTTACTCATGATCACAGGTGCCGAACCGGTCATTTTCACACGCCCGGCTGCAGGCTTCCCCGGTGCCCCGGATTAGTGCGTGCAATCCGGGGTCTTATCAGGGACGATTGGCGCAACGGACGTCGGTGATCCTGCCGGCGTCGGTCGTGGTCACCCTGTGTCCGCAGGGCGCGGCCGGCGCGGCCAGCGGTGGGAGCGGCTGGACCGGGAGGGTGAGCACGATGCCTGACATACGACCCACGGTGGGCTCCGGCGCGCTGGTTCTCAACGCCACCTACGAGCCGCTGTGTGTCGTGTCGGTGCGTCGTGCCGCGATCCTCGTGCTCTCGGCCAAGGCGGTCTGCGTCGCCGACGGCGACGGGGTCCTGCACAGCGCCCGAAGTGCCCTGCCGGTGCCCTCGGTGGTCCGCCTCACCCGCTTCGTCCGGGTGCCGTACCGCACCCACGTCGGCCTCTCCCGACGGGCCGTCTTCGCTCGCGACGGCGGGCGGTGCGCGTACTGCCGGGGGCCGGCGGAAACCATCGACCATGTCTTCCCGCGCAGCCGGGGCGGTCGGCACGCCTGGGAGAACGTGGTCGCCGCCTGTGCCCGCTGCAACCACACGAAGGGCGACAAGACCCCCGCCGAACTGGGCTGGCGGTTGCACAGCATGCCCGTCGCCCCCAAGGGGACGGCCTGGCGGGTGCTCGGCCACCGCGCCCCCGACCCGCGCTGGGAGGACTGGCTCGACCTTCGGGAGTCGCTGCGCGAGACCGAGGCCGCCTGAGCCGGTCGCTCACCCGTCACGGGCGCGGACCAGCGAGGCGTACACCACCACGTTGTCGGCGTACCCGGTGTCACCGCCCACCCAGCGCCCGCCACAGGTGATCAACCGGAGGTTCGGGCGGCTGAAGTCACCGTAGATCTCGTCCACCGGCAGTCGCTCCTTGCCGTGCCGCTGCACCCGGTCGACCTCGAAAACGGCCACCTTCCCGTCCTCGCGGGTCACCTCGACCTCGTCGCCGTCGCGCAACTCCCGCAGCCCGTGGAAGACGGCCGGGCCGGCGCTGGTGTCGACGTGCCCGACGATGACCGCCGGGCCGTACTGGCCGGGGGTGGGGCCCTGGTCGTACCAGCCCGCCTCCTGGGCTCGGGCGGCGTCCGGCACCCCGATGCTGCCGTCCGCGGCGATGCCGACGTGGTGCACCGGCGCCCGCACCTCGATCCGGTCGATCACGATCCTGGTCGGCGGGCTCGCCGGCAGGACCGGGAACCCTCTCGGCGGCGGACGCAGCCCGGCGATGAACCGGTCCGGCAGCAGGCTCAGGCCGGTCACCCGTTCGGCGCCGAGCAACGCGACGATCAGCACCATCAGTCCGGCGACCACCATCACCGGCAGCCCCGGCCCCGGGGCCCCGACCCGGCGGGACAGCGGCCGGTACGGGCGGCGGGTCGCCGGGCGTACCGGGGTGGTGTGCGCGACGGGGTCGGTGGTGGACACGCTGGCGGCGACGGCGTGACCGGCCACCCGGCGTAGTCGGCCGGCCGCGCGGGCCACCAACCGGGCGGTGGCCCGCAGCCGGTCCGACCGTGGCGTACGCGAACGTGCGCGGGCCATGGCGGCGTGGGGTCAGGAGCCGGTCCCGGCCCGACGCCGACCCCCGCCGAGCACCCCGAGGCCGGCCACCACCGCGACCGCGACCAGCGCGCCGACGAGCAGCAGCGAGCCGGCCCCACGGTCGTCGGCGGTGCCGCCGCCCCCGGTCGCCGGCCCCTTGGTCGGTTGGGTCATGTTGAGCACGGTGAGCACGGTCGACGCGGTCTGTCCGTTGGCGCAGCGCAGGTCGACCGGATAGTCGCCGGCCTCCCGGTTGCGCGGGATGGTGACCGCCCCGGTGAGGAAGCCGTTGTCCGGCCGCAGCACCACCCGGCCGAACGCGTCGGACTGCACGGTGGCCTGCTGGTTGTTGGCGGTGTCGCAACTGGCCCGGATGTTGACCCGGGTGCCGGCCTGTGCGGTGTTCGGCGTGACCTCGACGAAGGTGTTGTCGCCCGCGCGGGCCGGTGTCGCCCCGGACAGCACGAACGCGACGAACATCGCCAGCACGGCGGAGAAGGCACGATGGTGCCCGATGAGCCCCCGCATGATTCCCCCCTCCCGGCATGTTCGCCGGCATCCTGCGACGGGTGTCCGGGCCTGCATTCCCGCTGGCGGGACGGCAAACCCGGGGGATCACTGAGGGTGATTGGTGGGAGGAAGTGGCGGGTCAACGACGACGGGTGGAGGCGGCGCCCGCCACGGGCGGCAGCGGAGCGACCGGGTGCCAGTCCAGTGGGGTGGACAGCACCATCGTGCTCGACGGCTGCCCGTACGGAGCGAGCCGGTCGATGACCGCCTCGAAGCCCTCCATCGAGCCGGCGGCCACCTTCAGCGCGCTGCACGCGTCGCCGGTGATCCGGTGGATCTCGCGGATCTCCGGCCACTCGGCCACCGCCGGGTCGTGCAGGATGCAGCGCGGCCCGTAGCAGGACATCCGGATCAGCGCGAGCACGCTGCGGCCGGCCCGGGCCAGGTCGACGTGGGCGTGGTAGCCGAGAATCACCCCGGTCGCCTCGAGCCGGCGCACCCGCTCGGCCACCGCCGGTGGGGACAGGTGCACCCGCCGGGACAGCTCGCTGTACGACAGGCGCGCGTCGGCCTGCAACTCCCGCAGCAGCGCCCAGTCCATGTCGTCCATGCCCGGACTTTACCTTCCGCAGGTAGAACCCGGACAACACCTTCAGACCGCAAGGTGACCCTGCCCTAGTGCCGTCGGATCGGCATTCCATCGACCGTCCGTACCGCGGGACCATGTCGTATCCGGCCACGGAGGTGACGAGACGGTGAAGCAGACAGACCGGCGGGCGACGACGCTCACCGCAGCGGTGCGCCCGGCCACCCCCCAGCAACGGACCGCACGCGCGGCCCGCAACCGCGGCGAGCCGACCCTGGAGTTCGCCGACCGGGTGCCGTACGACGCGTACGTGCACGCCAGCACGCTGCACCGGTTGCAGCAGCCGCTCAGCGACGACCCGGGCGAGATGTCCTTCCTGATGGTCAGCCAGATCATGGAGCTCTACTTCGGGCTGACCTGCCACGAGCTGCGCCAGGCGCAGCGGGACCTGCGCGCCGACCGGGTCTGGGACGCCCTGGCCCCGCTGCGCCGCGCCGCGCTGCACCTGGAAGGGCTCAATGCCGCCTGGCGCGGTCTGCGCTGGATGACCCCGGCCGACTTCAACCGGTTCCGCGATCTCCTCGGCGAGGGCTCCGGCTTCCAGTCGGCGATGTACCGGCGGCTGGAATTCCTGCTCGGCCTGCGCGACCCGGCCCTGATCCGCCCGTTCCGGCGCCAACCGCAGGTGTACGACGAACTGCGCGCCGCCCTCGCCGCGCCGAGCCTCTGGGACGACGTGGTCGCCCTGCTCGCCCGGCACGGTCACGACCTCCCCGCCGACCTGCTCGGCCGGGACGTCTCCGTCGAGCATCATCCACATCCGGCGGTCGAGGCAGCCTGGCTGACGGTCTACGACGACAACCGCCCCGACAACCAGCTCCGGCTGCTCGGTGAGGCGCTGACCGAGGTGGCCGAGCAGTTCGGCGACTGGCGGTGGAACCATGTCAAGGCCGTCCAGCGCACCATGGGCGCCAAGGTCGGCAGCGGCGGCTCCGCCGGTCTGGCCTGGTTGCAGCGCAGCATGGCCCGGGTGGTCTTCCCGGAACTCTGGTCGGCCCGGACGGCGATGTGAGCGGGGGAGCGGACGTGCCCGACGAGCAGGAGGCCCACCGCCTCGACAAGGCCGACCCCGGCCACCGCCACCTCTTCCACGTGCCACCGGCCGACGGCGGTCGCTACCCGGAGGCCGCCTACCTGGCCGGCAACTCCCTCGGCCTGCAGCCCCGCGCCACCTGCGACGAACTCCTCGCCGACCTGGACGCGTGGCGCCGGCTGGGCGTCGAGGGGCACCTGGAGGCCGAGCGGCCGTGGCTGTCGTACCACGAGCTGTTGGCCGCGCCGGCCGCGCGACTGGTCGGCGCGTCGCCCGCGGAGACCGTGGTGATGAACTCCCTCACGGTCAACCTGCACCTGCTGATGGTGAGTTTCTACCGCCCGGCCGGGCGGCGGACCCGGATCGTCGTCGAGGACACCGCCTTCCCCTCGGACTCCTACGCCGTCCGCAGCCAGGCCCGTTTCCACGGCCTCGACCCGGACGCCACGGTGGTACGCCTGAAGCCCCGCCCCGGCGAGGAGAACCTGCGGACGCGGGACGTCACCGACTTCCTCGCCGCCGAGGGCGACACCGTCGCGCTGGTGCTGCTCGGCGGCGTCAACTACCTCACCGGCGAGCTGATGGACATCCCGGCGATCACCGCCGCCGGCCGGGCCGCGGGCGCGGTCGTCGGCTGGGACCTGGCACACGCCGTCGGCAACGTGCCGCTGGCGTTGCACGACTGGGACGTCGACGTCGCCGCCTGGTGCTCCTACAAGTACCTCAACTCGGGACCGGGATCCGTCGCCGGAGTCTTCGTCCACCAACGCCACCTCGGCGACCCGAACCTGCCGCGGTTCGAGGGCTGGTGGAGCACCGAGGCGGCCACCCGGTTCGAGATGACCCCGGTCTCCCGGCCACCGGCCACCGCCGAGGCCTGGCAGATCTCCAACCCGCCGATCCTCGCGATGGGGCCGGTGCGTACCTCGCTGGAGCTGTTCGACGCGATCGGCATGCCGGCGCTGCGGGCACGCAGCGTCCGGCTCACCGGCTACCTGCACCGGCTGCTCGACGAGGTGACCGCCGACCGGCCACTGGCCGTCATCACCCCGCGCGAGGCCGACCGGCGGGGCTGCCAGCTCTCGGTGCGCGTCGGCGCGGGCAGCGCCGCCGAACTGACCAGGCGGCTGCGTCACGAGCACGGTGTCATCGCCGACGCCCGGGAACCGGACATCGTCCGGTTCGCCCCGGTGCCGCTCTACTCGACGTACCACGACTGCTGGCGGGTGGCCGAGGCGCTGGCCACCACCGTGGAGGCGACCTCATGACCAGCGGACGGGACGAGATCGCGGTGGTCGGGGCCGGGCTGGCCGGCTGCCTGCTGGCCTGCTTCCTGGCCCGGCGCGGGTACCCGGTCGCGCTCTACGAGCGGCGGCCCGACCCGCGCACCAGCACGGCGGAGCGGGGGCGCTCGATCAACCTGGCGCTCTCCGCGCGCGGCCTCGACGCGCTGCGCCGCATCGGCCTGGACGAGCAGGTGATGGGCGACGCGCTGCCGATGCGCGGCCGGATGATCCACCCGGTGGCCGGGGAACCACGGTTCCAGTCGTACAGCGCCGACGGCGACCGGGCGATCAACTCGATCAGCCGCAGCGCGCTGAACAACGCCCTGCTCACCGCCGCCGCCGCGCGGCCCGGCGTACGGATCGCCTTCGACCACCGGCTGGTCGGGCTCGACCCGGCCACCGGCGAGATGGCATTCGAGACCCCGCAGGGCAAGCTCACCGCCACCGCGCCGGTCGTGCTCGGCGCCGACGGAGCCGGCTCCGCGGTGCGCGGGCAACTGCTCGGGTACGGCGTGCTGGACGAGAGTCTCGACTTCCTCGACTACGGCTACAAGGAGCTGACCATCCCGCCGGTCGGCGGCGAGTTCGCCCTCGACCCGGCGGCCCTGCACATCTGGCCGCGCGGCACCTCGATGATGATCGCGCTGCCCAACCCGGACCGCTCCTTCACCTGCACGCTGTTCTGGCCCACCCACGGCACCGCCGCCTTCGCCTCGCTGGGTAGCCCGGCGGCCGTCGAACGGCACTTCGCCACCCACTACCCGGACCTGCTGGCACTCGCGCCGAACCTGGTCGACGACTACCGGCACAACCCGGTCGGAGTGCTCGGCACGGTCCGCTGCCACCCGTGGCAGGTGAACGGCCGGGTGGCTCTGCTCGGCGACGCCGCGCACGCCATCGTCCCGTTCTACGGCCAGGGCGCGAACTGTGCCTTCGAGGACGTGGTGGAGCTGGACCGCTGCCTGGACGAGTGCGGTGACCGGTGGGCCTCGGCGCTGCCGTTGTTCCAGCGGCGGCGACAGGCCAACGTCGAGGCGATCGCGCGGATGGCGTTGGCCAACTTCGTGGAGATGCGCGACAAGGTCGCCTCCCCGGTCTTCCAGGCCCGCCGCCGGATCGAACACGCCCTCGAACGGGCCCTGCCCGGCCGGTACGTCTCCCAGTACGAACTGGTGTCGTTCTCCACCACCCCGTACGCCGAGGTGCGCCGCCGGGTCCGCCGGCAGTACGCCGCGGTCGGGGCGGCGGCGGCCGGCACCGCGGCGCTGCTGGCCGGCGTCGGCGCGCTACTCGCCCGGGGCAGGCGCGGATGACCCGCTTCGACGACGAGGACGAGCGTCCGGGTGGCCCGGATCTTCAACGACCTGACCCTGGAGTCGGGTGGTCGGCGAGGCGGAGTTCCTCACCGCCGAGCAGCGCGACCGGCTGCTCGGCGGCAACGCCCTCCGCTTCCTCGCCCTCGACCGGCGGTACGCCGGTCGAGGGCGGCTCAGCGGCGACCGTGACGGGACGGGCTGCCCGGACGGCACGGCCTCGTCCGTACGCCCGGGTCGCTGACCGCCGGGGGACCGGGCAGGTGCCCGGCCGCCCGGCGGGTGGTGTCGAGGGGATCGGGCCGCGGAGGGTTCCACCACCAGCGGCGGTCCGGTGGAGGGTGGATGTCGTGGGGGTGCGCAGCGGGTACGGGTTGCACGGTTTGCTCCCTGCACGGTGGGCGGCGGGGTGATCCCCGACCGACAGCAACATCGATCAACATTGATCGAACACCATCGTCCGCGCCGGCACCCGCCCGTCGGCAATCCCGGTCGGGTCATGTCAGCGAGGTATGAGGCGCCGGGCCCGCAGCGCGCCGTGTCGCCCCGCCGATCCGACGACGAACCGGCAGGATGGCGGCATGGCCGAGCCGCACGACCTGACCGCGCTGCACCAGGCCGCCGCCGTCGCCCGTGACGAACTCTCCAGCGTCGAGCTGGTCACCCACCACCTGACCCGGGTCGCCGCGCTCGGTGACACCGTCGGCGCGTTCGTCACCGTCACTCCCGAGCGGGCGCTCGCCGCCGCCCGCGCCGCCGACGCCGTGCCGGCCGGGCGGCGCGGGCCGCTGCACGGCATACCCACCGCGATCAAGGACCTCACCCTCACCGCCGGGGTCCGGACCACCTTCGGCTCGGCAGCCTTCGCCGACTTCGTCCCGCCGCTGGACGCCGACGTGGTCCGGCTGATGGCCGCCGCCGGGCTGGTCAGCCTGGGTAAGACCACCACCTCCGAGTTCGGGTGCTCGCTCCACTCCGAAGGGCTGGTCGCTCCGCCCGCCCGCAATCCGTGGGATCTCGCCCACACGGCCGGCGGGTCCAGCGGCGGCGCGGCCGCGGCGGTCGCCGCCGGGCTGGTCCCCGTCGCGCAGGGCTCCGACGGCGGCGGGTCGCTGCGCATCCCCGCCGCCCTCTGCGGGCTGGTCGGCTACAAACCCAGCCGCGGGCTGGTCTCCGGCGGGCCGGTCGGCTTCGGCGGCTTCGGCCTGCCCACCAACGGCCCGATCGGGCGTACCGTCGCCGACGTCGCCGCCCTGCTTGACGTGCTGGCCGAGCCGATGCCCGGCGAGCCGTACCCACCGCCGCCGCGACCCGACGGCGGCTACCTCGCCGCCGCCCGCCAAGCCACCCCCGGGCGGCTGCGGATCGGCCGGTTCACCGCGCCGATGCTCGCCGACGAGCCGGTCCACCCGGACTGCCTGGCCGCCGTGGACCGGGCCGCCGCGCTGCTCACCGCCGCCGGCCACGAGGTGGTCGAGGTGGAGCCGCCGTTCGGCCCGGCGGTGTGGCCGCTGTTCGAGACCCTCTGGTACGTGCTGGCGCTGGCCCCGGTGCCCGCCGAGCAGGAGGCTCGGCTGCTGCCGCTGACCCGGCTGCTCCGGTCCCGGGGGGCGGCCGTCGGGGCGGGCACCCTGCTGGCCACCCTCGGTGAGCTCCAGGCCCAGGTCCGCCTCGCCGCCCGCCGCTCCGCCGGCTACGACCTGCTGCTCTGCCCGACCCTCGCCGCGCCGCAGGCCCCCGTCGGTTGGTTCACCGCCGGCGGCGACCCGGATGCCGACTTCGACCGGCAACGCCGGTTCTCCCCGTTCTGCGCGGTGTTCAACGTCACGGGTCAGCCGTCCGTCTCACTACCGATCGGGCGGACCGCGACGGATCTGCCCGTCGGGGTGCTGCTGACCGGTCGGTACGGCGAAGACGCCCGGCTGATCGCCACCGCCGCGCAACTGGAGCACTTCAGTGACGGATGGGATCGGCACCCCGCAATCTGGCGGGGCGTGGCCTCCGCTAACGTGAATGGCAGCGGAGTCGGGGGGACGACGCCATGATCGTCTTTTCGAACCGAATGCTCTGGTCTCTCTTTCCGCCTGGGGGCGTTGGGATTGTCTGTCACTGAGACTGCGCTGATCTTCGTCGGCATCCCCGTGGCGGTGGTGCTGGTGATCGTCGGGCTGGTGTTCGCCGGCAACCGTGACAGCGGGGGCGCCAAGCGTTACCGGCCGGGCCGCCGCTTCGACTTCAACCCGGTCTGGTTCCTGAGCCGGCCGGAGCAGCTGGCCGACTCCGCCGGCATCGCCCTGGCCGCCGGGGCGCCGGCACCGGCGCTGGCCAGCCGTAAGCAGGAGCAGGCCGGCGTCCAGGCGCCGGCCGGTGGAACCGGAGGCGCAAGTGACCGTTGGTGAGAAGCGGGCCGAGGCCGGCGTGGCCACCCCGCCCGACGTGCTCGACGGGCCGTTCTCGACCCGCCAGCTGCTGCGCATCGACGAGGCGCTGCGCCTGGCCGACCAGGGCAGCGGCCTGGTCTTCTCGGTCTACGTGGGCGGCCTCGACGAGCCGGTCCGGGAGCGCGCCGAGCGGCTGCACCGGCAGCTCGCCGAACCGGACCGGTCCGTGCTGATCGCGGTCTCGCCCAACCAGCGCCGGCTGGAGATCGTGACCGGCCGGCACGCCCGTAAGCGCATCCCCGACACGTACGCCAAACTGGCCGCCCTGTCCATGGTGGCGGCGTTCGGCGGCGGCGACCTGGCCGGCGGCATCATTCAGGGCCTCGACCAGTTGGCCAGCCACGCCGGCAGGGGCTGAGCCCTCCCGACACGACGAAGCCCGGCCCGCGAGACGCGGGCCGGGCTTTCGCGTCGGTCAGGCGGCCCCGGCGTCCCGCTCGCGGGCCTTCAGGGCACGCAGCACACCGTCGCGCCCCTCGGCGACCAGCCGGCGCAACGGCGCCGGGTGACCCTCCTGCGCCAGCCAGGCGTCGGTGGCCGCCACCGTCTCCTCCTCGACCAGGTACGCCGGGTACGCCAGCTGCGCGAACTCCTGCGCCGGCTCGCTGTCCCGCTGCGCCCAGACCTGCGCCACGGCCACGAAGTACCGCTCCCGGTACGGCGCGGTCAGCTCGACCTGAGCCGGGTGGGTGAAGCCCTGCAACAACGCCCGGTTGCGCCAGTTCGCCAGCGGCTGCGCGCCGGTGAGCTGCGCCCACACCAGCGCCTTGTTCTCCGCGGTGGGCACCAGCGCGTGCGCGTACGCGGCCTCCCGCTCGCCGCTGGCGGTCCGGTCGCCGGCGAGTTCCGCCTCGATCTCGGTGGTGCCCGCCGCCCCGTTGGCCACCAGCGACTGCAACACCGTCCAGCGCAGCTCGGTGTCGACGGTCAGGCCGGCCGGCACGTCGACGCCACCCAGCCAGCCACGCAGCGTCGCCAGGTCCTCGGCGGAGCGGGCCGCCGAGGCGTACGCGCGAGCCCAGGCGAGCTGGAAGCCGCTGCCCGGTTCGGCGGCGGCCAGCGCCGCCCTGGCGGTGCGGGCCAGCTCCGCCCAGCCCGTCGGCGCCCACGCCGGGTCGGCGTAGAAGGTCAGCGTGCTGCTCGCCTGCCGCAGGGTGGCGGTGACCAGGTTGATGTCGGTCTCGGCGGGCAGGCCGGCCAGCACCAGGGCCACGTAGTCGCGGGCCGACAGCTCCGCGTCGCGGACCATGTCCCAGGCGGCGGTCCAGCACAGCGCCCGGGCCAGCGACGACTCGAAACCGGCGATGTGCTGCACCACCGTGGCCATGGAACGCTCGTCCAGCCGCAGCTTCGCGTACGTCAGGTCGTCGTCGTTGAGCAGCAGCACGTCGGCGGCGGGCCGGCCGGTCAGCACGTCCAGTTCGGTCAGCTCGCCGGTGACGTCGACCTCAAATCGCTCCCGGCGGACCAGCCGGCCGTCGGACAGGTCGTAGAGGCCCACCCCGATCCGGTGGGTCCGCAACGTCGGGTGCCCGGCCGGCGCCTCCTGGCGGACCAGCACCTGCTCGTACGTCCCGTCGGCGCCGATCGTCACCTCCGGACGCAGCGTGTTGACCTGCGCGGTCTCCAACCACTGCGTGGCGAACTTGCGCAGCTCCCGGCCGGAGGCCGCCTCCAGCTCGCCGAGCAGGTCGTCGAAGGTGGCGTTGCCCCAGGCGTGCTTGCCGAAGTACGCCCGCAGCCCGGCCAGGAACGGCTCCTCGCCCACGTACGCGACGAGCTGCTTGAGCACGCTGGCGCCCTTGGCGTACGTGATGCCGTCGAAGTTGACCTCGACCGCCTCCAGGTCCGGCATGTCGCAGTAGACCGGGTGGGTGGAGGAGAGCTGGTCCTGTCGGTAGCCCCAGTTCTTCCGGATGGACAGGAAGGTCGTCCAGGCTTCGGTGAAGCGGGTGGCGTGGGTGTTGCACCAGTGGCTCGCCCACTCGGCGAACGACTCGTTGAGCCACAGGTCGTTCCACCAGCGCATGGTGACCAGGTCACCGAACCACATGTGAGCCAGCTCGTGCAGGATCGTGTTGGCCCGCTGCTCGTACTCGAAGTCGGTGACCTGCGAGCGGAAGATGTAGTGCGACTCGGCGTGGGTGACGCAACCGAAGTTCTCCATCGCGCCGGCGTTGAAGTCCGGCACCCAGAGCTGGTCGTACTTGGGCAGCGGGTAGCGCACCCCGAACTGCTGGTGGAAGAAGTCGAAGCCCTGCTTGGTGATGAGGAACAGGTCGTCGGAGTCGAGGTACCGAGCCATCGAGGCCCGGCAGAAGACCCCCAGGTCGATGCCGTCGTGGCTGTCGCGCACCTCGTGGTACGGCCCGGCGCAGAGCGCGGTGATGTAGGTGCTCATCCGCGCGGAGGAGGTGAAGTGGACGGTCTTGAGGGCCTCCCCGGCGGGCTCCTCGCGCGCCACCGGCATGTTGGACACCACCCGCCAGTGCTCCGGGACGGTGGCGTGCCAGGTGTAGACGCTCTTCAGGTCGGGCTGGTCGAAGCAGGCGAAGACGCGCTGCGCGTCCGCCGTCTCGAACTGGCTGTACAGGTAGGTCTCCCCGTCGACCGGGTCCACCGTCCGGTGCAGGCCCTGCCCGCTGTTCGAGTACGCGAAGTCGGCGTCCACGACGAGGGTGTTCTCGGCGGCCAGCCCGGCCAGGGCCAACCCCTTCTCGGCCGACCAACCGGACAGGTCGAGTGGCGTGCCGTTCAGTGTGGCCGAACGCACCGAGTCGGCGGCGACCTCGATGAAGGTGCTGGCGCCGGGTTCGGCGCAGCGGAACCGCACCTCGGTCACCGACCGGAACGTGCGGCCCTCGGCCTGCACGGCGGTCGACAGGTCCAGGTTGATGTCGTATCCGGTCACCTCGAGCAGGCGGGCCCGCTCGGTGGCCTCCACCTGGGTCAGGTTGCGCACTCCCGGCACTTTTCGTCTCCATCCCACTCTCGCCGCCTGGCGGCTGAGCCAGCCCGCCGGCCGTTCGTGGCGGCCGTTTCCGAGCCGAGTCTTCCATGCACCACGCTTTTCGGTGGCAGAGGTCACGCTCTCATTTCCCGACCAGCCGGTGCCGTCCGGGGTGAGGGCAGCACGGCCAGGAGGCGGTGGCCCGGCTGTACACCACCATGGGCTGTGGCGATGCGTTCCTGCCGCCTGGGGATGGCGGCAGGGTGTACCGGCTGCTACGAACCTGAGCGCACAGATGGATCGGCCGGAGGGCATCCAAACCACCCGCCCCGGACGTCCCCGACGGCTGGTGCTCCCGCCAGCGGCTGGGCGGCCGGCCCGACCGGGGGCGCCAACGCCGATCCATTCGCGTACTCACGTTTGTAGCGTCCGCCCAGCAGGTCTGCCCCGCGGCCGGTTCCACCGGCACAAGCCGCCGCGGCCGGTACCGGCGGGGCAAGGACCAGGTCGAGCGCGCGCAGAGCCGTTCATCTGGTGGACCGTACGCGGGGTCCGCGCCATCCCAACGGCCGACGCCGGTAGCGTCAGGTGCCATGACGGTCGTGCATCCGATCGCCCGGGCCTGGATCACCACTGGCGGCACCGGCGCGCAGAACTACGACGAGTTCGCCGACGACGCGGAGATCACCGCGATCATCGAGACGAACCCGCACAGTGCCCTCGGCATCGAGATGCCCCACCGGGCCCCGGAGAGCCTCGGGAAATCCTTCCTCGACGCGCTCCCCGACGCGGTGGCCCGCCTCACCGAGGCCAAGGCCGACGGCAGTTACACCCCGGCCGAGCAGGTGATCGTCCTCTACCGGATCAGCGCGCCCGGGGAGGAGCCCGCGTACGGGCTGTTCGCCATGGTCGACACCGACCAGATCTCCACCAGCGCCGACGAGCCCGGCCTGGTCATCCGCAACGAGGACGTCTTCATCGCCAAGGTCCGGGAGCGGGTGGCGCTCGCCGAGGCGCTCGGGCACCTGCTCTCGCCCGTACTGCTGCTGCAGACCGGGCGTGGCGAGGAACTGCACGCCGCGCTCGCCGCGGCGACCGAGGCGGCCGGCGCGCCAGCCGCGACCGACACCGACCAGGCCGGGCGTACCCACGCCATCTGGCTGCTCGGCCCCGGCCCGGAGCAGGACGAGCTGACCGCGCTGGCCGGCGGCGGGGAACTGGTGGTCGCCGACGGCAACCACCGCAGCCTGGCCGCCCAGACCGGTGGCCTGCCCCGCTTCCTGGCGGTGGTGACCACCCCGGCCTCGGTTGCCATCCAGCCCTACAACCGGCTGGTCAGCGAGCTGACCGCCACTCCCGACGAACTGCTCGACCGGCTCCGTGCCGCCGGCGCGGAGATCACCGGAATCGACGGTCCGGTGCAGGTGCCGGCCACCGGCGGCACCGTCCACCTCCGGCTTCCCGGTCAGGGGTACGCGGTCCGGCTGCCCCACGACCCGGGCGCCGCCCGGCTGGAGAACCTCGACCACGCCCTGGTCGAGCGGCTGCTGCTACGGGAGGCGCTCGGCCTCGACCCGGGCGACAAGCGGATCACCTACGTCGGCGGCGACTACCCGGCGAGCTGGCTCACCGGTGAGGTCGACGCCGGCCGTGCCGAGCTGGCCATCCTCATCGCCCCGGTCACCGTGGACGACTTCGTCGCGGTCAACCTGGCCCGGGAGAAGATGCCCCGCAAGAGCACCTGGTTCACCCCCAAGGCCCGCGGCGGTCTGGTCGTCGCCGAGCTGTCCCGCTGAGCGTGTCAGCATCCGGTCCGGCACGCCGCCCCCGCGACGTGTCGGAACACGGCCCTGTCAGACTGCGCGTATGCGCGTCTACCTGGGATCCGACCACGCCGGTTTCGAGTTGAAGGTGCACCTGGCCAACCATCTGGCCAAGCAGGGCTACGAGGTGGTCGACGTCGGCCCCCACGTCTTCGACCCGGACGACGACTACCCGGCCTTCTGTCTGCACACCGGCCAGCGGGTGGTCGACGACCCGGGCAGCCTCGGGGTGGTCATCGGCGGCTCCGGCAACGGTGAGCAGATCGCCGCGAACAAGGTCGCCGGCGTCCGCGCGGCGCTGGCCTGGAACGTCGAGACCGCTCAGCTCGGCCGGGCACACAACGACGCCAACGTGGTGGCCGTGGGTGCCCGCCAGCACACCCTGGACGAGGCCACCGCCCTGGTCGAGGCGTTCCTCACCACGGCGTTCTCCGGCAACGAGCGGCACGCCCGCCGGATCGCCCAGGTGGCCGAGTACGAGCACACCCGCAAGCTGCCCGACCTGCCCTGACGCATCCCGATTCCGGCCGGTCCCGTCCGGGGCCGGTCGGGTCACCGCCCCGAACGCGGCAGCTCCTCGCGGGGTGTCCAGTTGCGTCGGACGACCACCAGCCGGGCCTCGGCGGCGGCCAGGTCCTCCTCGCTGGGCCGGGCGGCGTCCCGAGCCCGCATCGCCGCACGCACACCCACCTGCGACGAGCCGGAGCCGACCAGGCCCCGCAGCCCGCGCTCGTTCTCGTCCGCCCCGCCGCGACGGGCCCGGGGCGGCGGCGGTTCGTCGGGCTCGTCGGCCGTTGCCGCCGTCGTCGCGCTGCCGGCCTCCCCGGCCTGGCCGTCGGGCTGGTGCCGCAGCCGGCGCCGTCGCCGTTCCACTTCCGCCATCTGGTGACCGTACCGCCCGGTCGGGGCGACGGCACCTGGCTCGACACGGGGGGCGGCGACTGCTTTGTCCGCTGGATACCCTCGTAGGTCGGAGGCCGGTATCGGTCAGGGGGAGGACGACGAGATGGCAGACCAGACTCAGCCGTGGACCGAGCGGACCGTCGAGGTGCCGCCGCAGCCCGGTGTCGGGGTGCCGCCGCAGCGGGACGTGTTCCGCCGGGGTGTCGCCTCGGTCGGGCAGCCGCGTACCCCCCGCACCGAGCCGTTCCCGACGGTGGAGCACGAATGGGCCGGGCCGGACGCTCCCCGCCGCCCGTTGAGCTGGCATCTGGCCCAGTGGCGGGTGGGCCGCGAGTTCAGCGCCACCGGCGCTCTCTTCGCGTTCGTCTGCTGGGGGGTCTGGGCCATCTCCAACTGGGGAGACCTGACCGGACCGCTGCTCACCTTCGTGCTGAGCCTGCTGGTCGGGGTCGGCCTCTTCCTGCTTGCCCGGCTGCTGGGCCACCTGATCCTGGAGCGGCAGTTCGGCCGGATCCGGCGCAGCGCGCGCGGGGCGCACCTGGTGACGGCGGCCTACCTGGTCGGGGTCGGCATCGCCTACCTCCAACAGACCAGCTGGGTCGTCTCCGCCTGGAACTTCCTGACCGGCGGGTGACCTGGTCGCCCCGCTTCCCCGGCGGGTGAGCCCGCGCCACCGCGCCGCCGACCGCGATGATCGTCGGTGACGCGACGGCGCGCGGGTGGCCGGTCAGGCCGGGCCGCCCTGCCCCTCCGCGTCCGCCTTCGGCGACGCCACCCGGGCTGCCGGGTTCTCGACGCCCGGCTCACCGCCGCCCGGGGCCACCATGCCGTCGTAGTTGTAGATCGTGCCGTCGTCACCGTGCTGCTTGGTGGTGCGCACGTAGCGGTGGATCATGCCGTCCAGCTCGACCTCCAGGAGAGCGGAGTCCGCCTCCCGGCTGCTGCCGTCGCAGGGACCACCGACCAGGTACGCCTTCGTGTTCGTGTCCATGCCGCAGCCGTACCCCTGCCGGAGCGAACGGAAACGGAACCGTCGGCAGGGTCGGGCAGACTCACTCCCATGCCGACCGTGATTGTGGAGATCCATGTACCGCTGCTGGCAACTCCCGGGCTCGCCGACGACGAGTACGCCTTCCCCTGGATCGAGGACATCGAGGACTTTCTGGCGGACCTGGACGAGCAGGGCGACGTCCAGGCGTACGACGACGGCGAGGAGTACGGGGACCACTACCTCTTCTTCGTCGCCGGCGGCAGCGAGCGGGCACTGCTCAAGGTCGCTTCCGAGGTGACGTCACTCGACCGGGTGCCGGCCGGCGCTTTCGCGATGGTCACTGACGACGTGGCGGAGGAGTTCGGGACGGGCCGGCGGGTGAATCTCCCACTGCCCCCGACGCCGGCGGGTTGATGTGACAGACATGCTCCGCGCACCTCGTTCCGCGCATCTGCATACTCTGCATGAGTGCATATACTACTCGAATGAGTATACGCGAACAGAGCTACTACGCACTCGCCGCGCTGATGGATGGCCCACTCCATGGATACGCGATCATCAAACGCGCCGAGGAACTGTCGGGCGGTCGGGTGCGCATGGCGGCCGGCACCCTCTACGCCGCGCTCGATCGGCTCAGCGCCGAAGGGCTCCTCCGGGTGGTTGACGAGGAGGTGGTCAACGGGCGGGCCCGGCGCTACTACGACCTCACCGATGACGGTCTCGCCGCGCTTCACGCCGAAGCCGACCGGATGGTCCGGGCCGCGCGCGTGGTGAACGATCGACCGGTACGTCGCGTGCAGGCGGCGAGGCCGGCATGACCCAGGAGGCGCTTGAGGCGTGGTACCGGCTGCTGCTGTGCGCGTACCCCCGTCACTACCGGCGCGAGCGCGGCGCTGAGATGATCGGCACGCTCATGGAGGCCGCCGGCACCGACCAGCGGCGTCCGACGGTGCGGGAGGCGGTGATCCTGATCCTGCGCGGGCTGCAGGCCCGCGCCGGGACACACCATGCGCGCTCGGTCGGTGCGGGCACACGCGGGGCGCTGCGGTTGGCCGTGCTCCTGCTGCTCGCCTACGCCACGGCCGGCAGCCTGATCGAGAGCGGCAGGGTCCTCTCTCGCGCTGTCGCCGACCGCGCCGTGGAGTATCCACCAGAGCTTCTCCACCCACTGGTGACCGTCATCGCCGGCTCGGCGGTCGTCGCGGTAGCCGGCGGCCGATACGTGCTGGGCCTGCTGACGGCGCTCGGCACGTGCGCGCTGACGTTGGTCGTCCTGCGCCTCACCTACTTCACCGTGGACAACGTCACCGGTGAGCGCCACTATCTACCGATCGAGTTCGTCCGCGACTTCGCAATGCCTGACCCGACGCTCTGGCCGCTGCCGCTCGCCGTACTGTTGCTCGTGCCGTTGATCCGTTGGCCGGCACCAGGCACGGGGAGGCCGGTGGCCTGGCTGCTCGCCGTGCCGGTCGCGGTGTTGTCGCTACCCACGGGCTACAACGTGACGATCAACCTGCAACCGGCGCCTACCGTGGTCGTGATGGCTGGCTTCCTGTTGTGGGTCGCTGTCGATGCCCGGGCGACCATCGCGGCCGGGGTGCTACTCGTCCCGCTGATCACCGCCATGCTGGGGTCCAAGGCCCTGGGCGCCTGGGGCCAGCCCGAGGCGCTCGACAGCCGGTGGTTCTGGACATTGGTCATCGGGGCAGTTGGCCTGTTGATCGCCGGAGCTCTCGGCCTGCGCCGTCAGGTCCGCGTCTAGCAGGCCCGGCCGCCGATGACGCGTGAACTCCGGTCACCTGCCGCTTTATCGGAGGCGACAGGTGCCCGGAGTCGGCCTCGTTCTAGACGGGCATCAGGTGGAAGCGCTGGCAGATGTTGTCCAGCCAGCTCCACTGCTGGACGTTGGTGCCGTTGGGCAGGCCGCAGCCGGCCAGGTCGAGGGCCCTGCCGCTGTGCCGGGCCACCAGGCGCACCGAGCCGTCAGCGAGCGGCTCCACCCGCCACTGGCTGTTCGTGCCACCGCAGGCGTTCTGTTCGACGTTGGCGCCGTCGGCGGTGGAGGCACCGGCGACGACGAGGCAGCTGCTGGTGGCGTGGGTGGGCACGATCCGGTAGTAGCCGCTGTCGGTGTGGGTGAACGTCCACTTCTGGCAGGCCGTGCCGAGGTAGCCCCACTGCTGGACGTTGCTGCCGTTGGCCGTGGCGCAGTTGGCCACGTCGACCACCTTGCCGCTCTGCATGCTCGCGATCGCCACGGTACCGACCGGTTGGAGCCGCCACTGCTGGCAGTTGTTGTTCAGCGAGGTCCACAGCTGGATGTTGGTGCCGGTGGACGTACCGCAGCCGTTGACGTCGAGCATTTTGTCCGAGCTGCGCGACTGCAACCGGAACCAGCCGTCGGAGGTGCTGGTCACCTGCCACTGCTGGCAGTTGCTGTTCAGCCAGGCCCACTGCCGTACGTTCGTGCCGTCGGCGGTGCCGCAGTCGGCCACGTCGAGGGCCTTGTTGCTGCCCCGGTTGATCAGCCGGTAGTAGCCGTCCGCGGTCGAGTCGAGTACCCACTCCGCCGCGGCGCCGCTGCAGGCCTGTTGCGAGACGTTGCCGCCGTCCGCCGTCGAGCTGCCGGCCACCGCGGCGCACAGCGCGCTGTTGCGGTTGACCAGCCGGTACGCGGCACCGCGCACCGCGGTGGTGGTTGCCGCTTGCTCACCGGACGGTACGGCCAGGTTGGTGCTGGTCGACACGGGTGAGCCGAAGTTCGGGGTGTCGTCGGCGTTCCAGGTGAACTTCTGCGCCCGGGTCGAGCGGGTCGACCCGCAGCCGTCGGTCGACGAGGCGTTGCCGTGGTAGACGATCCAGTTCTCCGTGCCGTCGGGCGAGGTGAAGAAGCCGTTGTGGCCGGGGCCGTACACGCCGTTGGCCGCCTGGAAGACCGGGTTGGGGGACTTGGTCCACGACGCCGGGCTCAGCGGATTGCTGCCGGTCAGGGTCAGCATCCCGAGCTTGTAGTCCGGTGTGTTGCAGGAGCTGGCCGAGTACACGATGTAGGTCTTGCCGTTGCGCTGCAGCGCCACCGGACCCTCCTCGGTGCGCCCGCCCTGGATCTCCCAGCTCAGTGACGGGCGGGAGATGAGCACCTTCGATCCGGTGATCGTCCACGGGTTGCTCATCTGGGCGATCCACAGGCTCTGGTCGCCGCTCTCCCACTCTGACCACATCAGGTAGAGCTGTCCGTTGAGCTGCAGGTAGCTGCCGTCGATGTTCCACGTGGTCGGCATCGGGGAGCCGCGGTAGAGGTACGGCCCCATCGGATCGTCCCCGGCGCTCTCCAGCACGTGCAGGTGCTGGAAGTCGAGCGTCCCGTCCCGCCCCGAGGTGTACATGTAGTACCAGCGGGTGCCGTTGGGGCCGGTCAGCCGGTGGAACTCGGGCGCCCAGTGGCTGCAGCAGCGGTCGGCCTCGGTGTCCGACCAGATGTTCACCGCCGCTGCCGTGCTCAGCCCGGCGAGCGTGGGTGACTTCTTCATGAGCAGCTGGTTGTTCCAGGTCGTGTACGCCAGGTAGTAGTTGCCGTTGTGGTACTGCAGCCACGGGTCAGCCCCGTTGGCCACCAGCGGATTGCGGAACGAGGTCTCGCCGACCGCGTTCGCGATGCTGACCGGCACGAGCGCGTAGACCACGCCGAGCAGGGCGGCACAGGCGGCGGCGAGCGTTCGCCAGCGTCGTCGCGACATGGGATTCTCCTATCGCCTTGCGGACGCGGCGATGCCAGCGGGCGTCGAGGTCTCCGCCGGGGTGCCGGGCACCGCCGAGGTGGGGGTGATGAGGGCGGGCGTCGCGACCGGCGGGGGCTGCACCCTACGGGCGATGCGGTGCTGCGCAGTGTTAACGGCGACCGGCCCCGAGGTCAAGAGGGTGTCGTGTCTCGGTCGAGAGGGCGGCCTGGTACCCGCGCCCGCTGGGCCGGGCGGCATGGTCGCCCATCGGTACGGGGGGCGGAAAGCCCTCTTGACGGCCGGGCTGTGAGCGTTAACACTTCGAGGGGGCACGTCGGCAACCTGCTCGACATGTCCGGTCGTTCCGGCGGGAGGCTGTACCCGCCGGGAACCGCCTGGCCTCCTGCTACTCGATCATGACCACGGCGCCGACCGGTCCCGGACCAAGCGAACCCATTCCTGTTAACGCTAACAACTTCCGTTCTCGCTGCTTTCGGGGTGCAGCGGGCAGGACCGCTCGACCTACCCGACCCGAAGGCTCCTTCTCCGCACCCGCGCTCTCCGGCCTCCTTCGTGGAGAGGCTGTCGATGCCGGCGGCAGCGGACCCGGGCGGGCCGCCACCGGTGTGCGGGAGTCGGACAGGCGGATTCGTTGCCATTTTGTGCCCGCTCATGTCCGCCGCGCGGCTCCTGCCCATCGATGCTGCGGGGCACGATCGATGCGTGGATGCGGCGGCCTGGCGGACGATGGGGCGGGCGTGTCCCGGCCCGGTGGGGCTGGCGGCGTGGGTCGCGGTGACCCTGCCAGCTCCGCTGCTGTTCTTCGAGGGCACCCATCGGTGGGAGGAACGCCAGGACGTGTCGACGGCGCTCTGGTGGACGCTGGGTGCGGTGCCGGTGCTCGCCGCTGGGGTGGCGGCAAGCTGGACCCGGTGCACCGGCCGGCGTCGTACCAGCTCCGGCCTCCTGACGGCCGTCGGTGTGGCCATGCTGGTCAGCGCGGTGTTCCTGGGGGCCTCCATGGCCGTCTACCGGTGGGTCGTGCCGCTGCAGGGCGCGGCCGGATGGCGGGGCGTCCTGTCCAGCGGTGCTCTGCTGGTGGCCGCCGGTGCGGTCATCGGCTACCTGGTCGGCCTGGGTAACGGGCGCCGCCGTCGGCTGTCGGATCGGCACGGCTACCTCATCGGCGTGATGATGGCTGTGGTGGGTGTCCTCCTCGCAGAGGTGACGGTGCGGCTGGGCGCCGAGGACAGCACCAGCGGCTACGAAGTGATCAGCCACGGTGGCGTGGGGCCGTACGGCGCGGCGGCAGGTGAACCCGGGGTGGTGACCCTGCCGGCGGGGGGCCGGTATGCGATCTTGGCGGTGGGTTTCGCGCCGCACGATCCCGACTGCCGAGTCACCGGTGCCGGCGCGTCGGGTCGACCGGCAAAGTTGGTCACGGTCGCGCCCGGTGACTACGGCACCGACGCCGCCGCGTACGCCTGGGTCGCCTCCTTCGACGTCCCCGACGCCGGCGTCTACTCGCTGAACTGTCGATCCTCCGACGATCAGGCGTCCTACCTGGTCGGAAAGCCGCCCGACATCCGTGGAGCGGTTGGCGAGCTGGTCCACTGGCCGTTGGTCGCGATCTGGCTACTCGGCGCGGTCCCCGGTCTGCTGGTCATCGCCCACACCGCCAACAGGCGGCGTGCCGAGCGACGGGAAGTGCCTGCGCCCGCATGATCTGCCCGCACGCTGCTACGGCAGATGATCAGAAACATTGAGGGCAACTCGAACTGAAATCAGCACCATCCTCACTGTCTGCCGTCGACCCGCGCCCGGCCCGCCACGTCGTACGGACCATTCACGCCGTCTCGTGCCGCATCTGCGCGCCACTGTCACCGGGCGTCTTCACACCACCTCCTCATGGGCTGGGCGAGGACCCCCCGCCAGCGTGGCAGCGAGATAGGCGCTGCGGCGTGCGATGAGACGTCGCAGATACGGCCGCAGGATGAAGCTGGCCATGAGGTCGCCGACGAACCCCATCGGCGCAGCGAAGTCGATGACATCGCGCATGACCGTCGCCGAGGAGTCAGCCGGGTCCGGCGTGAAGCTGTGCTCGTGGTGCCATCGACCAAAAGGGCCGCTGATCTGCTCGTCGGTGAAGCCGTGCGGCCGCCGGTAGTCAGTGATCCGAACGGTCATCCGCCAGGGAAGGCCGAAGTGCCTGGCTTCCCACGTGACGGCATCGCCGGCCGTCAACCGGCCGGTCGTCACACCTCCGACCGCGCGTTCGGAGCTGGTCCCCATGGACCGGGTGTGCATGCCGACGTCGAGGCAGGCGTCGAAGACGGCTTCCGGGACTGCCTGAACGTCGGTCAGCAGCTCGATGCGCGGCATACAGCCACCGTAGGTCCCGGCCCGGGAGCGCGAAAAGATGGCGAGGTGGACAGGGACGCCCTGAAGGCACGCAAGATCAAAGCGAGCTAGCACGAGAACGGCCCAGGCTCGGCGATCATGCCGCTGACCTGGGCCGGAAGGTGTGGAGCGGGCGACGGGAATCGAACCCGCACCGTCAGTTTGGAAGACTGAAGCTCTGCCATTGAGCTACGCCCGCGTACGCCCCAATGGGGACGCGTCGACAGCCTACCTGGTCCGGCCGCCCCGCGCGCAGCGGCATATCCCGCGCCGCTCTTCATGATCCCCCGCACAACATTCGGCAAACAGGGGTATTCCGCAGCCCGGACACCGCAACTTGCCGCAAACGGCGTCGCCCGCGTCGGCCCGCGCCCGGTCCGCCGCGGGTCCGCCGTGGGGGCGGTTCGGCGCGTAGGGACGCCCCGGCACCTCTGGCGCGCGTCGAAGGCATACACTTCTGTCGCCACGGGGTGTGGCGCAGCTTGGTAGCGCACTCGCTTTGGGAGCGAGGGGCCGTGGGTTCAAATCCCGCCACCCCGACTGTCGTCCGCGTCGAGGTCGCCCGGGGCGCGCCGGTTTCCGCGCGCCCCCCGGGCGCTGCCGGGGCCGCTGCCCGGCTCGCCTACACTCGATGGGCGCAATCACGCCCAGACTCAACTGAGATCCCGTCAAGGAGTACGCCTGTGAAGAGCACCGTCGAGACTCTGAGCCCGACGCGCGTGCGGCTCGCCATCGAGGTGCCGTTCGTCGAGCTCGAGCCGAGCCTCAAGAAGGCGTACCGGGAGATCGGCCAGCAGGTCCAGGTTCCCGGCTTCCGTCGGGGCAAGGTGCCGGCTGCTGTCATCGACCAGCGGGTGGGCCGGGGCACCGTCCTCAACGAGGCGGTGCAGGAGGCGATCCCGCAGAACATCCTCGCCGCGGTCCGCGAGCACGACCTGAAGACCCTCGGCCGTCCCGAGGTCGAGATCACCGAGTTTAACGACGGTGACTCGCTGAACTTCACCGCCGAGGTCGACGTCCGGCCGGAGATCACTCTGCCGGACCCGGCCACCGTCGAGGTGACCGTCGACGAGCTGCAGGTCGACGAGAGCGAGATCGACGAGCAGGTGAAGAACCTGCGGGAGCGGTTCGCCACCCTCAAGACCGTGGAGCGGGCCGCCCAGGAGGGCGACTACGTCCAGCTCGACCTGGACGCCACCGTCGACGGCGAGCCCGTGCCGGGTGGCCAGGCGAGCAACATCTCCCACGAGGTCGGCAGCAAGCAGCTGCTGCCGGGGCTGGACGAGGCCCTGGTCGGCCTGGCCGCCGGTGACAGCACCACCTTCACCACCCAGCTGGTGGGCGGCGACTTCGCCGGCCGGGACGCCGAGGTGGCGGTGACCGCCCGTACGGTCAAGGAGAAGGAGCTGCCGGAGCTCAACGACGACTTCGCCCAGATGGCGAGCGAGTTCGACACCATCGAGGAGCTTCGTGCCGACCTGCGCGAGCGGGTCACCCGGAGCAAGCGGGTCGAGCAGATCTACGCCGCCCGGGACAAGGCCCTCGCGCAGCTGGTCGAGGCGGCCGGGGTGCCGGCGCCGGAGGGTGTCGTCCGCGAGGAGGTCGAGAGCCGCAAGGCTGCCATGATCGACCAGCTGGAGCGGATCGGCGCCTCGATGGAGGAGTACCTCGCCGCCGAGGAGAAGACCGAGGAGCAGATCGACGCCGAGTTGACCGAGGCGGCGACGGAGGGCGTCAAGGTCCAGCTGCTGCTGGACACGCTGGCCGACGCCGAGGACGTCCAGGTCTCCGACGACGAGTTCGGTCACGAGATCGTCCACCGGGCGCAGCGGGCGGGCATGGCCCCGCAGCAGTACTACGACCAGCTGGTGCGCTCGGGTGCCGCCGCCGCTGTCTTCGGCGACGTCCGTCGCGGCAAGGCGCTCGCCGCCGTGATGGAGAAGATCAAGATCAAGGACACGGCGGGTAACGAGGTCACCCTCGACGCGCTGCGCGCCGAGAGCGAGCAGGCGCACGACCACGAGCACTGATCGACCCTGGTAGGCCGCCGTCCGCCGATTGCGGTGGACGGCGGCCGAAACCCTTTCCGGGTACGCCTTCCCGGCGAGTGCGCTGATAGCGAACAGTGCCCCGACCGGGAGTCCGTCACCCGGGTGAGCGGTTAGTGTCGGGTACGACGGTACGGAGAGCGAAGGGCTGCCATGACCGACATGCACATCCCAGCGAAGCCGCTCCGGGCGATCGACGCCCGCGGTGGCGACTCAATTGGCAACCTCGACGACTCGGTCTACAACCGGTTGCTCAAGGAGCGCATCATCTTCCTGGGCAGCGAGGTGAACGACCAGGTGGCCAACCGCATCTGCGCGCAGCTGCTGCTGCTCGCGGCGGAGGACCCGGACCGGGACATCTTCCTCTGGATCAACTCGCCGGGTGGCTCGGTCTACTCGGGCATGGCGATCTACGACACGATGCAGTACATCGACAACGACGTGTCGACCGTGGCGATGGGCATGGCCGCCTCCATGGGCCAGCTGCTGCTCTGCGCGGGCACCAAGGGCAAGCGGTACGCCCTGCCGCACGCGCGGATCATGATGCACCAGCCGTCCGGCGGCATGGGCGGTACCGCTTCCGACATCGCCATCCAGGCGGAGCAGATGCTCTACACCAAGCGGATGTTCCAGGAGCGGGTGGCCTTCCACACCGGCCAGACCCAGGCCCAGATCGAGGTGGATTCGGACCGCGACCGCTGGTTCACCGCCAAGGAGGCCATGGACTACGGCTTCATCGACAAGGTGATCACCGGAGCCGCACAGGTTCCGGAAGGCGCCGGGACCCTGAGCTGACCGAGGAGCTGACGATGACCGACCTGAGCCTGCCGCCCCAGTTCGCGGCCGTGCACAACCGCTACGTCCTTCCGTCGTTCGTGGAGCGGACGTCGTACGGGGTCAAGGAGTCCAACCCGTACAACAAGCTCTTCGAGGACCGGATCATCTTCCTCGGCGTGCAGGTGGACGATGCGTCGGCCAACGACGTGATGGCGCAGCTGTTGACGCTCGAGGGCACCGACCCGGACCGCGACATCATCATGTACATCAACTCGCCCGGTGGTTCGTTCACCGCCATGACGGCGATCTACGACACCATGCAGTACGTCCGGCCGGACATCTCCACGGTCTGCCTGGGCCAGGCGGCGAGCGCGGCTGCGGTGCTGCTCTCGGCGGGTACCCCGGGCAAGCGGATGGCTCTGCCGAACTCGCGGATCATCATCCACCAGCCGGCCACCGAGGGCGGCTACGGCCAGGGCTCGGACATCGAGATCCAGGCGCGGGAGATCCTGCGGATGCGGACCCAGCTGGAGGACATGCTCTCCCGGCACTGCAACCGCCCGATCGAGATGGTCCGGAAGGACATCGACCGCGACAAGATCATGACGGCCGAGGAGGCCAAGGAGTACGGGCTGGTCGACACCATTCTGACCAGCCGCAAGAAGGGTCTGCTGGCGGCCAACGCCGCCGGCTGAGCAGCACCGGGTCAGAGGCCGGTCGGGGCCGCGTTCCCGGCCGACCTCTGACACACCCGTTCCGGGGGTCGGAGAATCCTCCGCCAACGGGTAACGTCGGGTCCGTACCGCTGCGCCGGGCCGACCCGGTCGCAGGGAATCAGACGGACGGACGCCCGGCGTCCGCAGGTCAGGGCCGGGTTCCGGCCGACGAGTGCAGGGAGAACGTAGGTGGCACGGATCGGTGACGGCGGCGACCTACTGAAGTGCTCCTTCTGTGGCAAGTCCCAGAAGCAGGTCAAGAAGCTCATCGCGGGCCCCGGGGTCTACATCTGCGACGAGTGCATCGATCTCTGCAACGAGATCATCGAGGAGGAGCTGGCCGAGTCCGGCGAGGTGAAGTGGGAAGAGCTTCCCAAGCCGATGGAGATCTGCCAGTTCCTCGACAACTACGTCGTGGGCCAGGAGCAGGCCAAGAAGGCACTCGCCGTCGCGGTCTACAACCACTACAAGCGGATCCAGGCCGAGGCCGCCAACGCGCCGGGTGCCGGCAGCGACAGCGTCGAGCTGGCCAAGTCCAACATCCTGCTGCTCGGGCCGACCGGTTGCGGCAAGACGCACCTGGCGCAGACCCTCGCGCGGATGCTGAACGTCCCGTTCGCCATCGCCGACGCCACGGCCCTGACCGAGGCCGGATACGTCGGCGAGGACGTGGAGAACATCCTCCTCAAGCTGATCCAGGCCGCGGACTACGACATCAAACGCGCCGAGACCGGCATCATCTACATCGACGAGGTCGACAAGATCGCCCGCAAGTCGGAGAACCCGTCGATCACCCGGGACGTCTCCGGAGAGGGCGTCCAGCAGGCGCTGCTGAAGATGCTCGAAGGCACGGTGGCCAACGTGCCGCCGCAGGGCGGGCGCAAGCACCCGCACCAGGAGTTCATCCAGATCGACACCACCAACGTGCTGTTCATCTGCGGTGGTGCCTTCGCCGGCCTCGACCAGATCATCGAGGCCCGCACCGGCCACGGCGGCACCGGGTTCGGCGCCCGGCTGCGCTCGGTGTCCGAGCGGTCGACCGACGACATCTTCAGTCAGGTCATGCCGGAGGACATGCTCAAGTTCGGGCTGATCCCCGAGTTCATCGGCCGCCTTCCGGTGATCACCAACGTGCGGAGCCTGGACCGTAGCGCCCTGGTGCGGATCCTCACCGAGCCGCGCAACGCCTTGGTCCGGCAGTACCAGCGCCTGTTCGAGCTCGACGGGGTGGAGTTGGAGTTCGAGCAGCCCGCGCTCGAGGCGATCGCCGACCAGGCGATGCTGCGTGGCACCGGGGCTCGGGGGCTGCGCGCCATCATGGAGGAGGTTCTGCTCTCCGTGATGTACGAGGTGCCCAGCAACCCCGACGCCGCCCGCGTGCTGATCACCCGCGAGGTGGTCCTGGAGAACGTCAACCCGACGATCGTGCCGCGGGAGTTCACCGGCCGCCGTGCCCGTCGTGAGCGCGAGGAGAAGTCGGCCTGATCAGCCGTACGCATCAGACATCCGGAAGCACGGCCGCTCGGCGGCCGTGCTTCCGCCGTTCCGGGTCGGACTGACCGACCCGGAGTGTCGCTGCGGCGACGACCCCCCACGCCCGGGCACCCGACCCTGTCGCCGGTGGGCCTGCGGTCCGTACCCTGGCTCACATGCGTGTCGCCGTCTGCCAGCTCAACTCCCGTGACAACCGCGACGCCAACCTGGCCGCCGCCGAGGCCCTGCTGGTCAGGGCTGCGGCGGCCGGCGCCGATCTCGCGATCCTGCCGGAGTACGTCGACTACCTGGGTTACGCCGCCGGTATGCCAGAGCCCGAGTCGGTGCAGGGCACGGTGGGTACCTTTTTCGCCGGCGTCGCGGCCCGGCTCGGCATCTGGGTGATCGCCGGTTCCTTCCACGAGGCCGGTCCGGATCCGCGCCATACCTGGAACACGTCGCTGGTCTTCGACCGTTCCGGCACGCTCGCCGCCAGCTACCGCAAGATCCACCTGTACGACGTGGAGATCCCCGGCCGGGTCTCCTACCTTGAGTCGGCGTCGGTGGCGCCGGGGGACCAGCCGGTGGTCGTCGACGTCGAGGGGCTGCGGGTGGGATTGTCCATCTGCTACGACCTGCGCTTCCCCGAGCTGTACCGACGGCTGGCCACCGATGGGCAGGCGCAGCTTCTCGTGGTGCCGGCCGCGTTCATGATGCACACCGGTCGAGACCACTGGGAGGTGCTGCTGCGGGCTCGGGCCATCGAGAACCAATGCTTCGTGGCCGCCGCCGGGCAGACCGGCGACCACGATCCGGGCCGCACATGCTTCGGACGCAGCATGGTGGTGGATCCGTGGGGCACGGTGCTCGGCCAGGTGCCCGACGGCCCCGGGCTCTCCGTCGTCGACCTGGACCTTGACCGGCTGCGCACCATCCGCGCCGAACTGCCGAGCTTGGCCAACCGCCGGCTGTAGCGCCGATCAGGTCTGGAGCAGTACGCCGAGGACTGTCAGGCCGACGATGGCGGCGGCGGTCACGAGTAGCGCGGTGCCCATGCGCGACCGGCCGCGCCGGGCCAGTCGCGTGACCGACAGGATCACCACGACGAACACGACCGCGGCGATCACCATCTGCCAGAACGGCAGCAGCAGTCCGAGCAACGCCTCTTCGGCGAGGAGCGCGACCGGGGACCGGGTCATGTCAACCATGGCAGCCACTCTGGCACGTCACAAGCCGTTGTGGGTCGGTGTGCGCCTGTCGGAATACCAGCGGCTGCGCAGCGACCGAGCAGGCAATGATGATCGTTGATTTGCCTTATCCGGGGGCGTCGGCGTAACTTTCTCTCTGCACGCGAAAGGCCGGGCAAACTGGCCGCAAGTGGGCACCAGGCTCGTGATGGCGACACCGAACGAGGCTGGGCGGGCGGTGCGAGGCGATCCGGAAGACGGGGTTGCGATCGCGAAGCCGACCGGGTAGAGTTCGAAAGCCGGCAGGGTGCCGGGCGGGTGGCCGCGAGAGCGGCGATCGGCCGGTCTGCCAACTTCCATGCCAGAAGCGACCGCCAAGTATGGCGTGCGTGAGCGTGGGACGACTCACACCACGTTGTCAATCTGAGACAAGGTTGACGAGTGAGGTTGAGTCGGGTAAGGTGGAGAGGTTGCCCCTGGCGGGGGTTCCACGGTGTGGGGCTTTCGGTGGGTGTGTGGTTGTTCTTTGAGAACTCAACAGGGTGCTTGTAAAGCCAGTGCCAAATTGTTTTGATACCCCGGACTGGTCAGGCTTTGGTCTGTCTGGTTGGGATTCCTTTGGCAACATTGTTTGTTG